>CANBTZ010000014.1 GCA_947372495.1 Comamonadaceae bacterium
TGCCTGTGGTCGAGGTGTTGCCCGCATAGTCGTCGCTGGCCACCACGTTGCCTGTGCTTGCCGTCAGCGTGTAGCTGCCTGTGACGCCAGTGAAGCTGTAGGGGGAGCTGCTGGCTGCCAGGTAGTAAGTGCCTGAGGCGCTGGCGGTGATTGTCAGTTGCGAGTTGAGGCCTTGGCCGCTGTCGTCGTCAGACGCGAGTTGTGTGCCGCTGCTGTTGTAGACGCGCAGGTAGGGGTCGGGCAGGCCGCTGCTCGCTGTGCCTTCAAGGCTGAAGGTGTAGGTGCGCCCTGCGGTGAGGCTGATGCCTATCCAGTCGTTGTCGCCAGAGTTTTCGATGCGGCCTGCAATCGAGCCGCCAGCGGCGATGGTGGCGGTGGTGGTGGTGTCGCCTTTGTAATCGTCAGTGGTGGAGCCGGTGGCTGTGTCGATATTTTCGTAAATGCTGACCGTGGCCAGGGGCGACAGCACGCTTTGGCTCCAACCTGCGCTGACGTAGTACGTGCCGGAGTAGGGCGCCACAAAGTTGTACAGACTGTCTGTGCCAACAGCATCCAACACCGATTCTGTGTCGATGGCAATGGCATTGCCCAAACTGTCATAGACCCGGATGGAGGTGGGGTCGTAGTAGCTGGTGCTGAATAAGTCGTAAGTGGCACCTGCAGTGCCTGTCCAGCGAAATGTGCTGTTGGCGGCGATGGTCGCGGATATGGCGTATGCCGAGTTGTCCCAGGTGGTGCCGCTCAGCGTGGGTGTGTAAGTCCGAAAGGTCAGCGACTGGGCATTGGCCATTGCTGTACTGGTTAAATCGGGCAGGTAATCCAGCGTGGGGTAGTTAGGCATAAATAACTCACATTAATTGCTGGGCCATTGTAGTTTCTGGAACCTATGGAGGCAATTGGTCTGCTTGCTGTTCTGCAAAAAATATAGGCTGAGTTTGTCAGGTCAGCGTCATCATGCCGATGATCAGGGGCTGGTGCTCAGAGGCATGGCGATGAAGATGGGGGCGGGTTTAGCGCCTCACCGGCTGCGGCAGGTGAAGTCGTCCCAGCTTGAGTATTTGTTGCTCATGCGGATGTTCATGCAGGACTCGTAGTTGCCCGCTGTGGCGCAGGTTTGCCGCATGATGTAGTAAATGGGGCAGATGCCGTTGAGGCGGTTTTGTTCTTTTTGTCGTGCAGCGCGTTCGGCCGCTTCGCGTTGTTGCCGTGCGGCGCGCTCTGCGGCTTCGCGTTGGGGGCGTGTGCGCTCCCATTCTGCGGCTTGGCGGCGGCGCTCGATTTCGGCCAGGCGTTCTTGTTCGGCCTGTATGGCGCGTTGGCGCTCGGCTTCGCGCTGTTGTGCTTCGCGACGGGTGCGTTCTTCGGCTTCGCGTTGGGCTGGGTCAAAGCACTTGAAGTGGATGACCCAGGCGCCGCCCACGTTGTCATAGACCGAGTAGCTGCGCAGTTCTTCAAAGCCTTTGCCTGTGCTGCGGCATTTGGCCATGGCGGTTTGGTAGGCTTGTCTGCGCGCGTATTCCACGCTGCCTTCGCGGCTTTCTTGCCGGTATTCGTCTGGGCCAATGGCTTTGGTGATGTTGACCGAGCAGCCTGCCAGCGCCATGCTGGCGCCAACGATCGTCAGGATCGCGTGGCGTTTGGCTGAGGGGGCTGGGAGGTGCATGGGTCGGTGATGGGCTTGGCGTGCATCTTAACTTTGGACGGTGTGTGTGCTGATGGCAGACATGGCCTTGCTGCGGCATCGGCTCAAGTTATGCGCTGTGGCGTCGATGTGTTCGATGACGAGTTGAAACTTAGGGATGGCCGCGCATGCTCAGAATCATTGCTACTTTGGGGGTACTTCTGCTGACGGCAGGGTGTGCCAGTGTTCTTAACGAGGACAAGCAGGTCGTCTCGGTGCGTGCGGTTTGCTATGGCATGAGCATGCCCGCGCAGTGTGTGGCCGAAAACTCCCGTGGTCGTTGGACCTTCAATGCGCCCAAGCAGATCGAGGTGAGCAAAGACATGTTTGATTTGCGGGTGACTTGCAAGTCGCTGTTTGCAGACAAGCACACCACTTCGGTGCGTGCGGGCGTGCAGGTGGCCATGGCGGGCAATGTGCTGCTGGGCGGCCTGGTGGGTGGCGCGGTTGACGTGGCCACAGCCCGAGGCTTGCAGTACCCGCCCAAAGTGGATGTGGTGTACCCCTCTTGCAATTGAATCGAGCGACCATGAAGCATTTGAAACTGTTGGGCGCTGCGGCGCTGTTGTCTTTGCTGGCCGCGTGTGGTGGTGGCGGGGGCGGTGGTTGTAACAACGCCTTTGGCTCTTTGGCCAATTGCAGCGCCAATGCGAGCGGGGGGGGCTCCAATGTGGCACCCGTGGCCCGCGCCGGGTCAGCTCAGAGTGTGCTGACGGGCAGTGTGGTGACGCTGGACGGCAGCACCAGCAGCGATGCCAACAACGACACCTTGACCTACAAATGGGCACTGGTGGCCGTGCCTGCGGGCAGTGCCGCTGTGCTGAACGGGGGCACCTCGGCCAAGCCGACGTTCACCGCCGATGTGAGCGGCACTTACGTGGCCAGCTTGGTGGTCAATGACGGCAAGGTGGACAGCAGTTTGGTCACGGTCGCGGTGAACGCGGCGGTGTTGAACGTGGCCCCAGTGGCCGATGCGGGGCTTTACCAGAGCGTGTTGACGGGCACGGTGGTGACGCTGGACGGCAGCAGCAGCAGCGATGTCAACCGCGACTACCTGACGTACAAGTGGACCTTGTTGGTCAAGCCGCCAGGCAGTCAAGCGGTGCTGACGTCGATCACCGATGTGAAGCCGAAATTCACCGCCGATGTGGCGGGCACATATGCTGCCACGCTGGTGGTGAACGACGGACGGCTGAACAGTTCGATGGACCCACCCGCCACGGTGTCAGTGATCGCCTCGGGCGTGAATGCGCCGCCTGTGGCCAATGCCGGTGTGAGCCAAAACGTGGTGGTGGGCACGGTGACGACGCTGGATGGCAGTGCCAGCTCGGATGCCAATCTGGACCCGTTGACTTACAAGTGGATGTTGGTGGCCAAGCCCTCCAACAGTGTGGCTGTGTTGGCTACGCCCACAGCGGCTCGCGCCACATTCAATGCCGATGCGGCAGGTGTGTATGTGGCCAGCTTGATCGTGAACGATGGCAAAGTGGACAGCGTGGTGACCACGGTGTCAGTGACCGCCACAACAGCCAACGCCGCGCCCGTGGCCAATGTCGGCGCAAACCAAAATGTGGTGCTCAGCACACTCGTGACGCTGAACGGCGCAGCCAGCTCGGATGCGAACTATGACCCGCTGACTTACAAGTGGGCGCTGGTGTCCAAGCCTGCCAACAGCCTGGCGGCGCTCACTCCAACGACATTGGCTTCCGCAACGCCAACATTCACCCCTGATTTGGCGGGTGTGTATGTGGCCACCCTGATCGTGAACGATGGCAAGGTGGACAGCACGCCATCGGCAGTGACCGTGACCGCTGCTGCGGCCAATGTGGCGCCTGTGGCCAATGCGGGCGCTACGCTGACGGGGACGCTCACGAACGGTTCGGTGGTGGTGACGCTTAACGGCACAGGCAGTACCGACGCCAATGGCGATGCATTGACTTACCGGTGGGCGCTGACCACACAGCCAGTGGGCAGTGCTGCGGCTTTGCTCACGACTGCGCCTGCGTCTCCATCGCAGCCCTCGTTCACTGCTTCGGTGGCGGGTATCTACGTGGCGACGCTGATCGTCAACGACGGAAAACTTGACAGCGCGCCTGCCACGGTGGTGATCTCTGTTCAATGAGTCAGACGTGAGCGGCAGGACCGTTTGAAACCGGGGTCTCCGTGGTGGTGACCCTATACTTCGGTCATGGTTTCAACGGTCACCTCCTACACGGATCTGCGTAACCGTGCTGCAACGGGCACGGGTTATGACGGCGTGGTCCGTGTCTCTGCGGGGGGCTTTTACGGCACCGGTGTTTTGCTATACGGCGGGGCGGCTGTTTTGACGGCTGCGCATTTGTTTTCTGGCAATGAGACATCGGCCACTGTGCATTTTGAAACCGCGACAGGCAAGCAGGATGTGGCCAGTTCGCGCGTACTGATTGCCCCAACTTATGACGCAGCCAACAGCAGCAGCGATTTGGCCTTGGTGTGGTTGTCTGGTTCTGCGCCCACAGCCGCTGACCGCTATCAGTTGTACCGCAGCAGCGATGAAATTGGCCAAACCATGACACTGGTGGGTTACGGCCGTCCTGGCACGGGGGGTGATGGGGCCATGGCCAGCTACAGTGGTGACCCAATTCGGCAGAAGGCGAGCAACGTTTTTGATGCGGACATGTCTGCACTCAAACACCAATTGGCTTCAGGCATGGGGTGGACGCCTTTGCCTGGCAGTCAGTTGACTGCTGATTTCGACGATGGGTCGGCTGCTCACGATGCATTGGGGCAGTTTTTGGGCTTGCACCAGACGGGGTTGGGGCAAAGCGAGGGCATCATCACCTCGGGTGACAGTGGTGGGCCGGCATTTATTCATGGTTTGGTGGCGGGTATCGCCAGTTACAGCGCGAGTCTGAGTCAAGGCGATGTGAAGCCCGATGCCGATGGGCTGGTCAACAGCACGTTTGGCGAGGTGGCTGCTTGGCAGCGGGTGAGTTACTTTCAGCAGTGGCTGGACCAAAGTTTGCGTTCGGCTTATGCGAATGCTCCGAGCAAGCCTGAAGAGGTGCAAACGCGTGTGTCAGAGGGCAACAGCGGCACAACTTTGACTTATTTTTTGGTGCAGTTCAAGGGTGTTCGAAGCAGCCTAGACCAAATTTTGAGTGTGGACTTTGCCACCCGTGACGGCACGGCTGTTCAGGGGCAAGACTATGTGGCTGCCAGTGGCACGCTCAAGTTGTATCCGGGTGAGGTGCAGGCAGTGATTCCGGTGGAGATCATTGGTGATAACAAGTCTGAACCAGACGAGGTTTTTTACCTGGACGTGACGCACCCGGTGGGTGGGACTTTTGGCCCTGGCGTGGTCACGCTCACCGCCATGCGCACCATCTTGAATGACGATGCTGGTTGGATTGCCTGAGGTTCCACTGTTTGCGCATGAGGCTGGATCGTCAGCTCGTCGGGCTGCATTGACGAAGGTTTTCAATAAGGGTTGCCGCAAGCTATAAAGTTCATATAGGATTCAGCTACAATCCATCTCCTATATGAACTTTTTGATCCGCGTTCCCCTCAACACCTCGCCAGAGCAGCACGCCCGTTTGTGCGAGCTGCGGGCGGTGTTTGCTCGGGTGTGCAACGAGCTGGCGCCGCAGGTGCAGCAGTCCCGGGTCTGGAACCGGGTGGCGCTGCACCATTTGCATTACCGCAGCTTGCGGGCCAAGTTCCCTGAGCTGGGCTCGCAGATGGTGTGCAACGCCATTTATGCGGTGTCCAAGATGTCGCGCCTGATTTACCAGGCCCCGGCCAGCCCTTACAACGTGTCGCGCCGTGCGGGGCAGCCGTTGCCGCTGCTCAAATTTGCCGACAGTTGCCCGGTGTACTTTGACCGCCACACCCTGAGCATCAAGCCGGGGCAGTTGTCGCTGTTTACTATGGACGGGCGCATGCGCTTTGAGTTGCAGCTCGAAGCCGACAAGCTGGCCTTATTTGGGCAAACCAAGCTGCGCGAGATCGTGCTCAACGAGCGTCTGGACAAGACGTTCGAGTTGTCTTTTTTCCTGGTGTCTGCGGATGCGCCCGAAGCGAATGAGGGTGTTGACGGAGACGTGTCTGATGAGGCGTTGGGGGATGCTGCGGCCCCCTTGGCGAATCAAATTCCCGAATATGTGTCTGTAGAGGTTGCTCAACCATGAAGCCCGATTCATCCCTGTCTGAGTTGCGCCTGGCGCTGCTCGAATTCACGCCGGCTTGGCGTTCGGCCATTGTCATGAGCCTGGTCGTTGGTCTGTTGGGGTTCACCTCGACGGCGTACATGCTGGAGGTGTATGACCGCGTGGTCAACAGCCGCAGCGTGATGACGCTGGTGATGCTGACCTTGGTCACGTTTGGCGCTTATGCGGTGATGGAGTTCCTGGAGAAGATCCGCTCGCGTTTGCTCTGGAGTGTGGGCATCCAGTTTGAGATGAAGCTGTCTGACCGCGTGTATGGCGCGATGTTCGATGGGCTGCTCAAAAAGCAAATGGGCAACGCGGCCATGCTGGTGCAAAACGATTTCCGCACGGTGCGTGAGTTTTTCAACAACCCGGCGCTGAGCGCGATGTTCGAGGTGCCGATTGCGCTGGTGGCGGTGTTCTTGCTGTTTTTGATCAACCCTTTGCTGGGCTGGGCCGGTGTGGGTGGTGCGATTGCGCAGACTTTTGTGGCGTGGATGATTCAGCAGGCGTCGCGCAAGCCATTGTTGGAGGCGCAGCGCCGGGCCCAGGAGGCACAGATGTATGCCGATGCATCGCTGCGCAACACGCAGGTGATGGAGTCGATGGGCATGATGCCTGCCGTGCTGGCGCAGTGGCAAAAGAAGCAAAACGCGTTTTTGGCTTTTCAGGCGCGGGCCTCTGAGTCGGCCGGTAGCCTCAATGCGGTGTCGAAGTTGCTGCAGCAATTGATGGGTTCGGTCATGCTGGGTTTGGGTGCCTGGATGCTCTTGGAAAACCAGCTCAACGGTGGCGCGTCGATGATGATCATTGGCTCGGTGCTGGTGGGCCGCATGTTGGCACCGCTGACGCAGGTGGTGCAGCAGTGGAGCGCGGTGGTGAGCGTGATGGCGGCTTGGGCGCGTCTGGACACGATGCTGACGCAGATTCCGGCCCGCGCCCAGAACATGGCGCTGCCTGCACCCAAAGGTGAGTTGATTGTGGACGGCTTGGTGGCGGCGCCTCCTGGGCAGCAGCAACCTGTTTTGCGCGGTGTGCAGTTTGGTTTGCCGCCCGGCTGTGTGCTGGGTGTGGTGGGGCCTTCGGCTTCGGGCAAGACGTCTTTGGCGCGTTTGCTGGTGGGCGTGTGGACGCCTGTGGCAGGCAAGGTGCGCTTGGATGGCGTGGATGTGCACATCTGGAACAAAGAAGAGCTGGGGCCGTACCTGGGTTACCTGCCGCAAGGCGTGGAGTTAATCGAGGGCACCTTGGCCGAGAACATTGCGCGCTTTGGTGAGTTGGACATGGGCCAGATCGAGGACGTGACCCGCTTGGTGGGCCTGCACGATTTTGTGATGTCTTTGCCACAAGGCTACGACACGCCTGTGGGGCGTGATGGTGGCGTGTTGTCGGGCGGTCAGCGTCAGCGTGTGGCGCTGGCGCGGGCGCTGTATGGCAACCCGGTGTTGGTGGTGCTCGATGAGCCCAACTCCAGCCTGGACGAGGCCGGAGACGCGGCGCTGTCGCAAGCGATTGTGACGATGAAGTCACGGGGCACGACGTTTGTGGTGATCACGCACCGCACCAGCGTGTTGTCGGTCACCGACCGTTTGCTGGTGCTGCGCGATGGCACGCAGCAGCTGTATGGGGCGACGGCCGAGGTGATGCAAAAGCTCATGCCGGCAGCGGTGGCGGCACCTGCGGGCGCTGCGCCTGCTGCGGCGCAAGGCGCGTGAGAGGAACATGATGAACAAGAATAAATCTGTTGAGTTGCGCGGGCTGTCCGAGGTGTTGTGGTCGTTCCGCCGTGAGTTCATGGTGGTGGGCGTTTTCAGCATGGTGGTGAACCTGTTGATGCTGACGCCCACGGTGTACATGCTCCAGGTGTATGACCGTGTGATGGTGAGTCGCAGTTATCTGACGCTGATCGTGGTGTCGCTGTTGACGCTGTTTCTTTTCGGCGTCATGGCGTTTGCCGAGTGGGCACGCTCCATTTTGCTGGTGCGCACGGGTGTGAAGCTCGATCAGGCTTTGAGCCAGCGCGTGTTCAAGGCGAGCTTTTTGTCGTATCTGAATCCTGCAGAGACGGCCCCGTCCAAATCTTTTGGTGATTTGACGGTGCTGCGCCAGTTCATGACGGGCAATGGCGTGTTCGCGTTTTTTGATGTGCCGTGGATCCCGATCTATCTGGGTGTGCTGTTCATGCTGCACCCTTGGCTGGGCGTGGTGGCCATTTTGTTCGCTGTGATTCAAGGCTTGATCGCTGTGCAAGGGCATGCGGCCACCAAAGAGGCTCAGGCGGTCACGGCCAAGGCGCAAGCCGATGCGCAAAACTTTTTGCAGTCTAAGTTGCGTAACGTCGAGGTGCTCAGCGCCATGGGCATGCTGGGCAGCCTGTATCAGCGCTGGCAAGCCAAACAGCACAAAGCCTTGATGCTGTCGGGTGATTCGCAGCAGCGCGCGGGCATGGTCAGTGCGGTCAGCAAGTTTGTGCGTTACGCCCAGCAGTCGATGAGTTTGGCGGTGGGTGCCTGGCTGGTGACGCGTGGCGAGATCAGTCCCGGTGCCATGATCGCGGCCAACGTGATGATGGGCCGCGCCCTGGCGCCCATTGATTTGCTGGTGGGCACTTGGCCGCAGTTTTTGTCGAGCAAGGACGCATATGAGCGCTTGCAGTCGCTGCTGGGCTTTCAGCACGCGGGCCGCGAGAAGACGATGACGCAAGCGCCTTTGGGCAATTTGCAGATCGACCAGTTGGTGGTCAAGGTGGCTGGCCGCGACAAGCCTGTGCTGGACGGTGTGAGCTTCATGGCTTTGCCAGGCACGGTGACGGTGGTGCTCGGCCCTTCGGGTTGCGGCAAGTCGACGCTGGCGCGCAGCATGTTGGGCATTTGGCCGGGGTACGAGGGCCGCATCTTGCTCGACGAGCAGCCCATTGAGCAGTGGACCCGTGAGAGTTTGGGTGCCCATGTAGGTTATTTGCCGCAAGACATTGAACTGTTTGACGGCACGATTGCCGAGAACATCGCCCGCATTGGCGAGGTGGACTCCGCGAAGGTGATTGAGGCGGCGCAGGCTGCGGGCTTGCACCAGATGATTTTGCGTTTTCCGCAGGGCTATGACAGCCGTGTGGGGCAGGGCGGTGCCTTTTTGTCGGGCGGGCAGCGTCAGCGCATTGGTTTGGCCAGGGCCTTGTATGGCAACCCGATGCTGGTGGTGCTCGATGAGCCCAATGCCAACCTGGACGATGAGGGCGAAGCCGCTTTGATGAAGGCGGTGCAGCTGATCAAGAGCCAGGGCAAGACGGTGGTGCTGATCAGCCACCGCCCTGGGGTGATCCAGGTGGCCGATCGGCTGGTGATTTTGCAGGACGGCAAGTTGGTGGCCAGCGGCCCCCGCGATGGCGTGCTGGAAGCCTTGAAGAAACAACAAGAAACCGCTGCGGCTGCAGCATTGCCAGCGGCTTGATGCCGAGGCTTGAAACAATGGATTGAGGACTGCGATGTCAAATCAAAAAATGTCTGTGATGAACAAATCGAATGCGGTGGACGCCCAAGTCAAAGTGGGTGGCGATGAGGGCGCATTGCTCGCGTCGTCGGACACCCGTGGCATTGCCCGCAAGGCTCTGTGGGTGCTGGGGGTTGGCTTTGGCGGTTTCTTGCTGTGGGCTGCATTGGCTCCACTGGACGAAGGTGTGCCCACGCCGGGCATGGTGACGATCGACACCAAGCGCAAAGCGATTCAGCATTTGACCGGCGGTATTGTCAAAGAGGTGCTGGTGCGTGAGGGCGATGTGGTCAAAGAAGGCCAGGTGCTGATGCGCTTGGACGAAGCGGTGAGCAAGGCCAACTACGAGTCGGTGCGTCAGCGTTACTTGGGCCTGAGCGCCATGCAAAGCCGCTTGAAGGCCGAGCAAGCGGGTGCGGGCCGAGTGGAGTTTCAAAAGGATGTGGTCGAGGCGGCTGCGGCCGATCCGTTCATGGCGCAGCAGGTGAACAACCAGCGCCAGTTGTTTGATTCGCGCAAGCAGGCTTTGCAGTCGGACTTGCAGGCGTTTCAAGAAGCCATTGAAGGCCTGAAGGCGCAGCGTGATGCCGCACAGAGCATGTTGGCGCAGCGCCAGCAGCAACTGGCCTTGCTGCGCGAAGAGTTGGGCAACACCCGCGAGCTGGTGAAAGAAGGTTATGCGCCGCGCAACCGCCAGATGGAACTGGAGCGCATGGTGGCCGATGTGCAGGCCAACATTGCCGACCTGACGGGCAACACGATCCGCACGACGCGTGCCATTGCCGAGACCACGCAGCGTTCGCTGTCGCGCCACTCCGAATACCGCAAAGAGGTGGAGTCGCAAATGGCCGATGTGGCCCGCGAGGTGCAAGCCGATTCAGAGAAGTACATCGCCCAAAAAGCCGATTTGCAGCGTGTGGAAATCCGCTCGCCTTCCGCGGGTCAAGTGGTGGGCTTGAGTGTGCAGTCTGTCGGCGCGGTGGTGCAGCCTGGGCAGCGCCTGATGGAGATCGTGCCTGAGCAGCAATCCTTGCTGTTGGAGACGCGCATTGCGCCGCACCTGATCGACAAGGTGCATGCCGGTTTGGCAGCTGACGTTCGCTTCAGCACCTTTGCGCATTCGCCGCAGTTGGTGGTGGAGGGCAAGGTGTTGTCTGTGTCGGGCGATCTGTTGTCTGACCCGCAAAACCCGCAAGCAGCTTACTTTTTGGCACGCCTGGAAGTGACGCCTGAAGGCCTGAAAACTTTGGGGAGCCGTCAATTGCAACCCGGTATGCCTGCTGAGGTGGTGATCAAGACGGGCGAGCGCTCGTTGCTGAAGTACCTGTTGAGCCCGCTGACCAAGCGCATGGCCGGCTCGATGAAGGAGGAGTGATGAAACACCACTTTTGCAAAACCTGTTTGGCCTTGGCCGTGTCGCTGGCGGCGTCTGCGGCCAGCAGCATGACGTTGCTGGAGGCTTATCAAATGGCGCTGGAGCAGGATTCGACGATCCGCGCTTCGCGTGCGGCGCTCGAGTCTGGCCGTGAGCGCTTGCCGCAGGCCCGCTCGCAGTTGCTGCCTTCGGTGCAGGCCAATTTGGGGCGCAACCGCAACAACCTGGACACCACGGCCCCCAACTTCTTGGGGCAAGAAACAACGACCAACAGCACGTACTACAGCTATGGCAAGACGGTGTCGTTGCGCCAGCCCTTGTTCAATTCGCAGCGCTACTTTCAGTATGAGCAGGCCAAAGACCAGGTGGCTGACGCCGAAGCCACGCACCAGCGGGACTTGCAGGAGCTGATCGTGCGCGTGGGCGGTGCCTACATGGAGGCCTTGCTGACCGAAGACCAGCTCAAGCTGGTGCTGGCGCAAAAGCAGCAGTACACCACCATGGTGGATGCGGCCCAAAAGATGCTTAAAGCCGGCTCAGGCACGCGCACCGACATTGACGATGCGCAGGCCAGGCTCGACATGGCGGTGGCGTCGGAGCTGGAAGCGCGGCAAAACCGCGAGTACACGCATCGGCAGTTGGAAATCTTGGTGAACCAGCCGGTGGGCGACTTGTCTGCGCTGAACTTGAGTGGCTTGGCGAACTTGCCCACCGATTTGCCCGCACTGGAATCGTGGTTGGAGCAGGCGCAGGCCAACAGCCCAGAAATCCAAGCCTTGACGGCCCGCGTGGCGGCAGCGGACAAGGAAATTTCCAAGGCGAAGTCAGGCCATGCGCCCATGGTGGACGGTGTGGTGCAGTGGAACGACAGTGGCAACGAGAACGTCACGCGGTTGAATTCACGCTTTGTGACCACGTCTGTGGGCGTGCAGTTGGTGGTGCCGATTTTCCAAGGTGGGTATGTGAACTCACAGGTGCGTCAGGCGGTGGCCGACAAGACTCGCATGGAAGAAGCCCTGGAGGCCACCCGCCGCGATCTGAATCTGCGTGTGCACAAAGAGCACCGTGGCGTGACCGAAGGCGTGCTCAAGGTGCGTGCACTGGAGCAAGCGGTGCGGTCCACCGAGCAGCTGGTGCAGTCGACCACCAAGTCCAAGTTGGCGGGTGTGCGAACCACGCTCGACATTTTGAATGCCGAGCAGCAATTGGCGCAGGCCAAGCGTGATTTGGTGCAGGCACGCTACATGTACTTGATGGCGCGTTTGCGTTTGGCCGCACTGGTGGGCAAGTCGCCGCTGGAGGCCATCACCGAGGTGGCGCAGGCCTTCGATTCTTGATGCTTTGAGCGCTTTGCTAAACCCCTGTGACCGATGAGGTGCAGGGGTTTTTTCATGTGGGCTCAGCGCAGCAGGTGCTGCGCGACTTGGGCAAACCCCGCACCCCGCTCGCTGGGCGTGACGTAGCGCGGCGGGTGGGTGAGTTGCGCGGCAAAACGCTGGATGTTGGCCACGCCCACGCTGTGCGCAAAGTGCTCGAACATGATTTGGTCGTTGGTGGAGTCGCCCACGTAGATCCAGCGGTCCATTTCGGCATCCAAGTCTCGCCCCCACAGTTGCTGCACGATCCAGCGGGCGCCAGAGAGTTTGCTGTGCTCGCCGAACCAAGCGTTGATGTGGATGCTGCTGACCGTGGCGGTCATGCCTGCGGCCTGCATGGTGCGCACCACTTGTTCGATGGCGGCTTGGGGCAGGTGCGTGAATTCGCTGTGGTCGATGGCGATGTCGGTTTCGCGGCCTGCGCTGTCTTGTGAGCGCTTGGCGCCGGGGATGCTGTTTTCAATCTGAGCGAGCACTTGCTGCATGCTTGCGAAGTTGGCGGCGCGTGTGGTCGCGTCTTGCTGGTAAATCTTGCGCAGTGGTTGGTCGACTGTGTGCACCAACGCTACCGCGCCGTTTTCGGCCACGATGGCGTCCACCGGCCATTGCGCTGCAAAGGGTTCACTCCAACCCACGGGCCGTCCGGTGATGGGCACCACGAGCAGTCCTGCGGCTTTGAGCTCGGCCAGGGCTTGCAGCGCGTCGGGTGTGATGGAGCCGTCGGTGGTCAGCGTGTCATCGATGTCGGTGAAGACGCCGATGAGGCCTTGCGGCGGACGCCAATCTGAAAGCGGTCGCATGGAAACCCTTTGTAGGAGCCCCGCCCTCGGGGCGATGGGTGGTGGATGGCGAGGGCTCATCGCGGCGAGGGCGCCGCTCCCACATTGACATTTAATTGGGATCTGACCCCAATTAAGTCGTTATCCCGCCGAACCCAGCGCCAAGCCCGCATGCTCGCGCAGCGGATGGAAGTGGATTTTGGGAAAGCGCTCTTGCGCCAGCCGCACGTCATAGGGGCTGGTGCACAAATAGGCCAAGGTGCCTGCCGCATCCAGCGACATGCGCTGCGGGTAGGCGTTGGTGAATTCGCGCAGCTCGGCCGGGGTGTCGGCGGTGATCCAGCGGGCGCCGGTGTACTGGCAGCCTTCTAAACGAACATCGCAGTCGTATTCGGCTTTCAGGCGGTGCTGCACCACTTCAAACTGCAACTGACCCACCGCGCCCAGCAGCATGGGGCCGCCGATTTCGGGTTTGAAGACCTGGATCGCGCCTTCTTCACCCAACTGGTCCAAGCCAGTTTGCAGCTGCTTGGTGCGCAGCGGGTTCTTCAGGATCACGGTCATGAAGAGTTCGGGTGCAAAGAAGGGCAGCCCAGTGAATTGCAGATTTGCGCCATCGGTGATGGTGTCGCCCAGCTGCACGCCGCCGTGGGTGGTGAAACCAATGATGTCACCCGCATAGGCCTCGTCCACCGCCTCGCGCCGTTGCGACAGGAAGGTGACCACGCTGGTGGGTCGCAGTTCCTTGGCGGTGCGCTGCACCTTGAGCTTCATGCCGGGGGTGTATTTGCCAGACGCCATGCGCACGAACGCAATGCGGTCGCGGTGGTTGGCGTCCATATTGGCTTGTACTTTGAACACCACGCCCGAGAACGCGCTGTCTTCGGGTTGGATCTCTTTGACCACGGGCTGTTTGTTGACCAGCAAGTTGCTGGTGCGGGGCTTGGGCGCGGGGGCCAAGTCGACCAAGGCGTCGAGCACTTCCATCACACCGAAGTTGTTCACGCCGGAGCCAAAGAACACGGGCGTTTGTTTGCCCGCCAAGAACGCCGCTTCATCAAATGCGGGCGATGCGCCGGTGGCCAGCTCCATGCTGTCCATGGCGGTTTGCCATTCCAAGCCAAAGCGCTCGGCCAGTTGGGCTTGCTCGGTGAGCGGAATGGTTTCAAAGTCTTGCGGCAGGCGTTCGCTGCCGGAGTCAAACACCGTCATGGCCTGCGTGCGCAGGTTGATGATGCCGCCGAAGCTCTTGCCTTGGCCCACAGGCCAGGTCATGGGCACGCAGGGCATGCCCAGCTCGCGCTCGACTTCGTCCAGGATGTCGAGGGGGTCGCGCACTTCGCGGTCCATCTTGTTCACAAAGGTGATGATGGGCGTGTCGCGCTGACGGCAAACTTCAATCAGGCGGCGGGTCTGGGCTTCCACACCGTTGGCCGCGTCAATGACCATGAGCGCCGAATCCACGGCAGTCAGCACGCGGTAGGTGTCTTCCGAGAAGTCTTTGTGGCCTGGGGTGTCGAGCAGGTTGATGACGTGCTCGCGGTAGAGCATTTGCATCACGGACGATGCCACCGAGATGCCACGCTGCTTTTCAATTTCCATCCAGTCAGACGTGGCGTGGCGCGAGGCCTTGCGGGCCTTGACCGAACCAGCGATCTGGATCGCGCCCGAGAAGAGCAAGAGCTTTTCGGTCAACGTGGTTTTACCCGCGTCGGGGTGGGAAATGATGGCAAAAGTCCGGCGGCGCCGGGTCTCGTTGGCGTAGGTCACAAGGGGTCCTGATCGGGAAAGCGCCGCAGGGGCGCCAAGCGGGCGGCCAAGCGTGACCGCGATGGAGAGATTTTACTTTGTAGGCGCCCCGCCCCCGGGGAGATGGCTCGCGTACTGCCGGCGCTCCATCGCGGCGAGGGCGCCGCTCCCACGGGGGCAAAGGACCGCGTCCACAGCGCAGTATCTCTTGCCTTTATAATCCGTGCATTCCGAGGAGCGTTGCAGCGCCCACCAGCCCCAAGCTGGCAGCAGGCGTGAGGCTCGGAACCTTCAACCAGCAACGACGCTCATCCACTCGACGTGTGGTGAGCCTGTTTTTCCGATTCAGTGCTTTCAACCCGCGCGTGTGGTTTATTCACATTGCTTTGGAGCTGAACATGAATGCACGTATGCCTACCGCCCTCAACGCCGATTGCGTGATCGCCGACATCGGCCTGGCCGATTGGGGCCGCAAAGAAATCAAAATCGCCGAGACCGAAATGCCCGGTCTGATGGCCATCCGTGAAGAGTTCAACAAGGCGCAGCCCTTGAAGGGCGCTCGCATCACCGGCTCACTGCACATGACCATCCAGACGGCCGTGCTGATCGAGACTTTGCAAGCCTTGGGCGCTGACGTGCGTTGGGCCTCTTGCAACATCTTCTCGACCCAAGACCACGCCGCTGCGGCCATCGCCGCCAAGGGCACGCCCGTGTTCGCCATTAAGGGCGAAACCTTGGCCGACTACTGGGACTACACCCACCGCATTTTTGACTTCGGCGCGGCAGGCACGCCCGGCGAAGGCCCCAACATGATCCTGGACGACGGCGGCGACGCCACCTTGCTGATGCACCTGGGCAAGCGCGCTGAAACCGACGCATCTTTGATCGCCAACCCCACAAGCGAAGAAGAAACCTGCCTGTTCAACGCCATCAAGGCCAAGCTGGCCGTGGACCCCACTTGGTACAGCCGCAAGGGTGCGGAGATCATTGGCGTGACCGAAGAGACCACCACCGGCGTGTTGCGCCTGAACGAGATGGCCGCCAAAGGCAGCTTGATGTTCCGCGCCATCAACGTGAACGACTCGGTGACAAAAAGCAAGTTCGACAACCTGTACGGCTGCCGCGAGTCTTTGGTGGACTCGATCAAGCGCGCGACCGACGTGATGATCGCTGGCAAAGTGGCTGTGGTCGCCGGTTACGGTGACGTGGGCAAGGGTTCGGCCCAAGCCCTGCGCGCCTTGAGCGCCCAAGTCTGGGTGACCGAGATCGACCCGATCAACGCCCTTCAAGCCGCGATGGAAGGCTTCAAAGTGGTGACCATGGAATACGCTGCCGACAAGTGCGACATCTTTGTGTCGGCCACCGGCAACAAGAACGTGATCCGCTACGAACACATGGCTGCCATGAAGGACGAAGCCATCGTTTGCAACATCGGCCACTTCGACAACGAAATCGACGTTGCCTCGCTGGAAAAACTGCAGTGGGACGAGATCAAGCCCCAGGTCGACCACATCATCTTCCCCGATGGCAAGAAGATCACCTTGTTGGCCAAAGGCCGCTTGGTGAACCTGGGTTGCGCCACGGGCCACCCCAGCTTTGTGATGTCGTCTTCGTTCGCCAACCAGACGATTGCTCAGATCGAACTGTTCACCAAACAAGACCAGTACGAAAACGGCAAGGTTTACGTGTTGCCCAAGCACCTGGACGAAAAAGTGGCGCGTTTGCACCTGAAGAAAGTCGGCGCCATGCTGTCTGAGTTGAGCGACGAACAAGCGGCTTACATTGGTGTGTCTAAAAACGGTCCTTACAAAGCCGACACTTACCGTTATTGAACCCAATCGCCCCGGGGGCGGGGCTCCTACAAGTTTCTTGTGGGAGCGACGCCCTCGTCGCGAATTGAGGTTTTATCGCCCCCAAGGCGGTGCTCTGTGTAGGAGCGACGCCCTCGTCGCGATTTTTGAACTGAAATGACTGATTGATGCGCATTGACCAACTTCTCGTGGAGCGCGGCTTGGCCGTGTCTCGTTCTCAGGCTCAGCGACTGATCGCCGCAGGCGTTCGGTGGCAGCAGCCCAATGGGGAGTGGCGTGCGATCGTGAAGAACAAGGACGAGGTGCCTGCGGACGCCGAGTTGCAATTGCTCGACGATGCCGAATCGCGCTACGTTTCGCGCGGCGGGCTCAAGCTCGAAGGCGCACTCAAAGCCACGGGCGTCAAGGTCGAGGGCCTGCGCTGCCTCGATGTCGGCCAGAGCACCGGGGGGTTTACCGATTGTTTGTTGCAGCAAGGTGCTGCGCAGGTGGTCGGCGTCGATGTGGGCCATGCGCAGGTGCATCCGCGCATTCAGGCCGACGAGCGGGTGGTGTGCATCGAGGGCGTGAACGCCCGCGAGCTGGAGCCGGGCGATGAACGCATTCCCGATGCGCTAGAGGGCTTTGACCTGCTGGTGGGCGATGTGTCGTTCATCTCGCTCACGCTGGTCTTGCCCGGTGTGGTGCCTTTCCTCAAGCCCACGGGCCAGTTGCTCATGCTGGTGAAACCCCAGTTTGAATTGCAGCCTGGCCAAGTGGGCAAGGGCGGCATCGTGAAAGACGACACGCATTTCCCGTTCATCGAAAACCGCATTCGCACGGCTTTGACTGAATTGGGCATGAAAGTGACGGCCTGGCTGGACAGCCCGATTGCGGGTGGTGACGGCAACCACGAATTTTTTGTGCAAGCCTGCTGGCCTGACCCAGCTGCGGTATTGCCCGCACGCGAGGCCACGCGCGTGGCGCACGAGGCCGATCTGGCCGCCAAGGCCTATGCCAAGGCCAACGACTATTGATTTTTGAAGGTGACGTGATGTCTGGTTTGAAGCTGCCGATCAGCCTGGAATTTTTCCCACCCAAAACGCCCGAGGGTGCAGAAAAGCTGCGTGGCGTGCGCGAGAAACTGTATGCCTTGAAGCCCGAGTTTTGTTCGGTCACTTACGGCGCGGGCGGCTCGACGCAAGAGGGCACTTTTTCGACCGTGAGCGCGATCCTGGGTGAGGGCGTTGCCGCTGCTTCGCATTTCTCTTGCATTGGCGCGACCAAAGCCTCGGTGCGCGAAGAGTTGGCCACCCTCAAGGCCATGGGCGTGAAACGTCTGGTGGCTTTGCGTGGCGACTTGCCCAGCGGCTACGGTGCGGGTGGTGAGTTCCATTACGCGAGCGATCTGGTGGCGTTCATTCGTGCCGAGACGGGTGACGACTTTCACATCGAAGTGGCGGCGTACCCCGAAATTCACCCGCAAGCCAAGTCGCCCGATGCCGATTTGCAGGCCTTTGCCACCAAGGTGAAGGCGGGTGCCAACTCGGCCATCACGCAATATTTCTACAACAGCGACGCGTATTTCCGTTTTGTGGACGACGCTTACAAACTGGGTGTGGACGTGCCCGTGGTGCCGGGCATCATGCCGATCACCAGCTCGTCGCAGTTGCTGCGCTTCTCGGATGCTTGCGGTGCCGAGATCCCGCGCTGGATTCGCCTGCGTTTGCAGGGCTATGGCGACGACATCGCCTCGATCAAGGCGTTCGGCTTGGATGTGGTGTCGGACCTGTGTGAGCAGCTGATCAATGGCGGCGTGCCCGCCATTCACTTCTACACCATGAACCAGAGCGCGGCGACTTTGGACATTGTTGAGCGCTTGAAGTAATTCGGGGGTATCGCCCCGAGGGCGGGGCTCCTACAACGGCAGCCTGCCATCTCTGTGTAGGAGCGGCGCCCCCGCCGCGAATGTCTTTAACGCTCGTCGAAACTCACCACCACGCGGCCGCTGGTGGGGCGTGCCTGGCAGGACAGCACGTAGCCTTGATCGACTTCGGGTTTTTCGAGGGTGAAGTTTTTCTCCATCTCGGTCGTGCCTTCGGTGACTTTGCAACGGCAGGTGCAGCACACGCCGCCTTTGCACGAATACGGCAAGTCCAGGCCCATGGCCAACGCGATGTCGAGGATTTTCTCGTTCTTGTTCATCGGCATGTCGTAGGGCTTGCCGTCGAGCACCACCGTGAGTTGCACTTCACCGCCGTCGCGTGTGGCCTTGTGGCCGAGCACGGCCTTGGCTTTTTGCTCGGGGCTCAGGGCTTCGAGCGTGGGCGAGGTGAAGCGTTCGGTGCGGATGCGGTCGGCTTTGACGCCAGCATCGAGCAGTGTCTTTTCGGTTTCTTCGATCATGGCCTCGGGGCCGCAGATGAAGACCTCGTCCATGCTGCCCACGGGCAAGAAGGCATCGATGATGGAACGCACTTTGGCGGTGTCGATGCGGCCTTCGAGCAGGGGCACTTCTTGCGCTTGGCGCGAGAGAATGTGGATCAGCGTCAGGCGCGAGGGGTAGCGGTCTTTGAGGTCTTGCAGCGCTTCGTTGAACATGACGCTGTCCATGCGGCGGTTGCCGTAGACGAGCGTGAATTTGGACTCGGGCTGCTCTTCGAGCGTGGTCGCCAGGATCGACAGAATCGGTGTGATGCCCGAGCCTGCGGCAAAGCCCACCCGGTGGATGGCGCGCTGCTTTTGCACGGTGAAGCGGCCATCGGGCGGCATCACGCGCAGGGTGTCGCCTGCTTTCAGTTCGGTCGCTGCCCAGTTGGAGAACACGCCGCCTTCGACCGGGCGAATGCCCAGTTCGAGTTCGCCGCGCTTGAGCTGGCTGCGGGCCGAGCTGATGGAGTAGCTGCGGCGCACGTCGGCGCTGCCGATGGTGGCGCGCACAGTGAGGAACTGGCCGGGCGCAAAGTCAAAGGCTTCGCGCAGCTCAGCGGGCACGGCCAGCGTGATGGCCACAGCGCCTGCGGCTTCGGGCGTGACTCGGGCGACGGTGAGGTCATGAAAACGCAAGGCGGTCATGGCGGGCTTTCTTGAGAAGCTTCAGTAGGGTTTGAAGTAGTCGAACGGCTCCATGCAGCTCAGGCACCGGTAAAGGGCCTTGCAAGCGGTGGAGCCGAAATGGGAGGTTTCGGTGGTGTTGGCCGAGCCGCATTGCGGGCAGTTCACCACCTCGGCTTGGGCGCTGCGAGCGGCAAACTGCACCACATTGGTCGCGCCAGACTTTTCGCTGGCGCAGGCGTGCGGCGGCGCGATGCCGTAGGCGCGCAGTTTGTCTTTGGCCGCTTCGGTCATCCAGTCGGTGGTCCATGCTGGGGCCAGCTGCGTGACCACGGTGGCTTGCAGGCCCTCGGTGGCCAGCGCGGCTTTGACGTCGTCTTCGATCTGGCCCATGGCGGGGCAGCCACTGTAGGTGGGGGTGATGACCACTTCCAGACCCGATGCACCTTCTCGCACGTCGCGCAAGATGCCCAGCTCGCGCAGCGAGACCACGGGGATTTCCGGGTCGCTCAGGTGCTCAAGCAAGGCCCAGGCACGTTCGGCCAGGCTCAAGGTGCTGGGGGTCATGGGTTTACCAAGTGGCTTGGGGGTGCGCGCGTGCGAGGCTTTGCATTTCGGCCAGCACGAAGCCCAGGTGTTCCGAGTGGATGCCTTGCTTGCCGGTGGGCACAAAGCCGCCTGGGGCTGGGCGCTTGAGCGTGGCCTCTTGCAGCGCGGCGTCCACAATCTGGTTCCAGTCGGCTTGCAGCGCGGCCATGTCGATGCCGGTGCCGTTGGCCAGTGAGGCTGATTCTTGCGGGCTGGTGCTCCAGAACTCTTGTGTGTAGGGCAGCAACTGGTCGAGCGCGACTTGGGCTTTGGCGTGCGACGCTTCGGTACCGTCGCCCAGACGCACCAGCCAGTCGCGCGAGTGGCGCAGGTGGTAGCGCACTTCTTTGAGCGACTTGGCGGCGATCGCGGCCAGTTGCGCGTCTTGTGAGCTTTGCAGCTGGTCCCACACCAACACCATCAGGCTGCTGTACAAGAAGTTGCGCACGATGGTGACGGCAAAGTCGCGGTCGCCGGCCGAGGTGGCGGCCATCAGCGGCATGTGGGGCAACTCGCACAGGGTGTAGTTGCGGAAATCCGGCACGTCACGGAAGTAGGCCAGCGTGTCTTCTGTGGCGCCGTTGCCGATTTGCGCAGCGGCGTGCTGGTACAGCATGCGGGCCTGGCCGATCAGGTCGAGGCTGTTGTTGGCCAGCGCGATGTCTTCTTCGAGGATGGGGCCGTGGCCGCACCATTCGGCGTTGCGTTGACCCAAGATCAGCGCGTTGTCGGCCAGGTGCAAGAGGTATTCGGTTGGAGCATTCATTGGCGCGCTCACATGTGCCCGACTTCGTCTGGGATGACGTAAAAAGTCGGGTGGCGGTACACCTTGTCGCTGGCGGGCTCGAAGAACTCGCCTTTGTCGTTGGGCTCGCTGGCCGAGATGGTGCTTGAAGGCACGACCCAGATGCTCACGCCTTCTTGGCGGCGGGTGTAGACGTCGCGCGCCATCTGCAGGGCGTGCTGAGCGTCAGAGGCGTGCAGGCTGCCGCAGTGCTTGTGCTCCAGGCCTTGCTTGCTGCGGACGAAAACTTCCCAAAGGGGCCATTCTTTCAATGCCGGTGTGCTCATGCGGCCTCCTTCATTTGGCGTGTTGCTTGTTTTTGGGCGTGGGCGAGGGCCGCTTCACGCACCCAGGCGCCGTCGTTCCAGGCTTTGACGCGGGCGCCCAGGCGCTCCTTGTTGCAAGGGCCGTTGCCATTCACCGTGGCCCAGAATTCGTCCCAGTCGATCTGGCCGTAGTCGTGGGCCTGACGGGCTTCGTTCCACTTGAGGTCAGGGTCGGGCAGGGTCACGCCCAGCACCTTGGCTTGCGGCACGGTGGCGTCGACAAACTTTTGGCGCAGGTCGTCGTTGCTGATGCGTTTAATGCCCCAACGCATGCCTTGTGCGCTGTTGGGGCTGTCGGCGTCGGGCGGCCCGAACATGGCCAGGCACTTCCACCACCAGCGGTTGACGGCGTCTTGCACCATGGCTTTTTGCTCTGCTGTGCCTTGCATCATCACCAACAGGGCTTCGTAGCCTTGGCGCTGGTGGAAACTTTCTTCTTTGCACACGCGCACCATGGCGCGGGCATAGGGGCCATAAGAGCAGCGGCACAGCGGGATCTGGTTCATGATGGCCGCGCCATCGACCAGCCAGCCGACCACGCCCACGTCGGCCCAGTTGAGGGTGGGGTAATTGAATATGGAGCTGTATTTGGCTTTGCCGGTGTGCAGGGCGTCCAGCATCTGATCGCGGCTGGTGCCCAAGGTTTCGGCGGCGCTGTAAAGGTACAGGCCGTGACCCCCTTCGTCTTGCACTTTGGCGATCAAAATCGCTTTGCGCTTCAAGCTCGGGGCGCGGCTGATCCAGTTGCCTTCGGGCAGCATGCCCACGATTTCGCTGTGGGCGTGCTGGCTGATCTGGCGCACCAGGGTCTTGCGGTAGGCGTCTGGCATCCACTCGCGCGGCTCGACGCGGCCGTCGGCGTCGATGCGCTCGTCAAATTGGGCTTGCAGCGCTTGTTCGCTGGCGCTGGCTTGTTTGGGCACGGCCACCAATGAGGCGGTTTGGCCGGTGGACTTGGCGTCGTCCTGGTCGGAAACGCTGAAGGATTGCGTGTACATGGGCTTCTCCTGCGCCGGACAGGATGGAATGATCGTGGCGCGGGAGCGAGTATAGCAATTAACCGACCGATCGGTCGGTTAATTGAGGGGGAGGCAAATCAGGACTTTCCCTGAGCCTCGCCGCAGCGGGTCAGGACGAGGATTCGACCTGCCAGCTTTTGCCGTTGCCGCGTGCCAGCGCCGGGCCAACCATGTCCAAGGCCTTGCGGATCTGGTCTTTCAGTGTGAACGGCGGGTTGATCACGAACATGCCGCTGGCCGTCAGGCCGCCTTCGTCGCCCGGGCCACGCCCAATGGCCAGTGTGGCGTTGAGCCAGGGTTTTTGGGCCTGGTTGGCCAGGGTGCGCAGGCGACGGGGCAACTCGTGCGCCTCGGGGCGCGGGATGATCGGGTACCAGACCAGGTAAGTGCCTGTCGAGAAGCGCTTGAGGTACTCCTGAATGACGTTGGCCACTTTGACGTAATCGGTCTTGATTTCGTAGCTGGGGTCGATCAGCACCATGGCCCGCTTGGAGCCGGTGGCCGATGCCGGTGGCGGCAGCTGCTTTTTGAGGGCTTCAAAGCCGTCTTCGCGGCTGACAGTGATGGTGCGGCCCGCGTCCAGCTGGGCGATGTTGGAGGCCAGTGACTTGCTGTCGGTGGGGTGCAGCTCAAACAAGCGCAGGCGGTCGCGCGATTCGTGGCGCATGAGGCGCTGCATCAAAAAGGGCGAGCCGGGGTAGACCTTGGCCACGCCGCTGGGGTTGAAGCTGGTGATCTGGTCCAGGTAGTCCTGCACGGGCTCAGGCACCGATTCGGCGGTTTCCACCGCTTCGAGCAGCTTGAACAAGCCGTCTTCGGCCTCGGCGCCTTTTTGGGAGTAATCGCCGTCCAGCCGGTACAGGCCAGCACCCGAATGGGTGTCGATCAGGGTGATGCCGGCCTCTTTTTGCATGAGGTGGCGCATGGTGGCGATCAAGGTGATGTGCTTGAGCACATCCGCGTGGTTGCCTGCGTGGAAGGCGTGTCGGTAACTGAACATGCGTCGATGGTAACCAATAACTGCCGCAAGTCTTTGATTTTTCGTATAATGGCAGGCTTCGCAGCGATTTTGTGGTCCCGCGGCGAAGACGCTCCCGTCTGCAAAGGCAGGGGCAAATTCCCACCTAAGAGGCTCCCAACAGAGGAGCACCGACCGTGGAAAAGGACCCGACAAACCTTTCTTTCAAAGAGAAAACTCATGACAACAACTTTCAGCGCAAAACCCGCTGAGGTCGTGCACGAGTGGTTTGTGATTGACGCGACCAACAAGGTCCTCGGACGAGTAGCCAGCGAAGTTGCTCTCCGTTTGCGCGGCAAACACAAGGCCATTTACACGCCTCACGTCGACACCGGTGACTTCATCGTCATCATCAATGCTGCCCAGCTCAAAGTGACTGGCACAAAGAACCTCGACAAGATGTACTACCGTCACTCGGGCTTCCCCGGCGGTATCACACAAACCAACTTCCGCGACATGCAAGCCAAGCACCCTGGCCGCGCACTCGAGAAGGCTGTCAAGGGCATGCTGCCCAAGGGCCCACTCGGTTACGCCATGATCAAGAAACTCAAGGTGTATGGCGGCGCTGAGCATCCACACACCGCCCAACAGCCTAAAGTGCTGGACATCTAAGGAGCCTTGAGATGATTGGTGAATGGAACAATGGCACAGGCCGTCGCAAATCCAGCGTCGCCCGCGTGTTTCTGAAAAAAGGCACTGGCAAGATCACAGTCAATGGCAAGGAC
>CANBTZ010000015.1 GCA_947372495.1 Comamonadaceae bacterium
CGAACTGTCCCGTTTGGCCAGCCCGACGGTTACATCGGTACGTAACCCGCCGGACTTTTGTGGGAGCGGCGCCCTCGCCGCGATGTCTGGCTGTGCATCAGGGCCTGCCCCGCTGTTCATGGCAACATCGCCCCATGACTGTTTCTTCCATGCCGCCTTCCCAAGCCATGGTGCTTGCCGCAGGCCGTGGCGAGCGCATGCGCCCGCTGACCGACGCCAGCCCCAAACCTTTGCTGGCCGTGCGCGGCCAGCCGCTCATGCAGTGGCCCATGCAGGCCTTGGCGCGCGGCGGCTTCACCCGCCAACTGGTCAACACCGCCTGGCTGGGTGAGCAGATCCCAGCGCATTTCGGCGAGCGCGTCACCTGGCCCGGCTTGCCTGAGGTGCAGATCAGCTACTCCCACGAAGGCCAGGACTTTGGCCATGCGCTGGAGACCGCAGGCGGCATCGTGCGCGCCTTGCCGCAATTGGCCGAGGTGTTCTGGGTGGTGGCGGGCGATGTGTTCGCGCCTGACTTTGTGTTCACGCCAGAGGCTGTGCAGCGTTTTGCCGCCAGCCCGGCGCTGGCCCACCTCTGGTTGGTGCCCAATCCCGCGCACAACCCGGGTGGCGACTTTGGCCTGTCGGCCACGGGCCAGGTGCTCAACCTGCCCAAAGGGGCGGCAGGGCGAGACCACACCTTCAGCACCATCGCGCTGTACAAAAAAGCTTTTTTTGCAGACTGCGGCCTGGCTGTTGGCAACCCCCAAGGCACGCCGCTGGCGCTGGCGCCTTTGCTGCGTGCGGCCATGGACCAAGGCCTGGTCACAGGTGAGGTGTACGCGGGTGCCTGGACCGATGTGGGGACGCCTGAGCGCTTGGCGCAACTGAACCGCTGACCGCAAGCCCGCCCCGTCCGGTATGCCCCGCCCCTGGGCGATGGCGGGTGGACTGCGCAGGCTTGATCGCGGCGAGGGCGCCGCTCCTACAACCTTCAGCGCTCCTACAATGGCTGCATGAACGCCAACACGATCTACGCCCAACGCCGTGCCCGCCTGGCTGCCCAATTGGGCGCTGGCGGTATCGCCATCATCCCCACCGCCCGTGAGCAGCAGCGCAACCGCGACAGCGATTTCCTGTTCCGCCACGACAGCTACTTTTATTACCTGACCGGTTTCACCGAGCCCCATGCTTGGCTGGTGCTGACCGGTGAGGGCGAGGCCACGCTGTTTTGCCAGCCCAAAGACCTGGAGCGCGAAATCTGGGACGGCATCCGCTTGGGGCCCGACGCGGCCCCGGCCGAGTTGGGCGTGCAAAAAGCCCTGCCCGTGACCGAGCTGGCCACGCAAATGCCCAAGTTGCTGGAAAACCGCAGCACGGTTTGGTACCCGTTTGCCACGCACCCCGGGCTGGAGAGCCGTGTGGACGGCTGGCTGCAGCCGGTGCGCGCGCGCGTGCGCTTTGGCGCGCTGTGCCCGGACCAGCAGCGCGATGTGTGCGGCCTGCTCGACGAGATGCGCCTGGTCAAAGACGCGCACGAGCTGGACATCATGCGGCGCGCGTCGCAGATCAGCGCCCGCGCCCACATCCGCGCCATGCAGCGCAGCGCCGCCATGCTGCGCGCCGGGCAAGAGGTGCGCGAATACCACCTGGACGCCGAGTTGCTGCACGAGTTCCGTGAGCACGGCTCACAGTACCCCGCTTATGGCTCCATCGTGGCGGGCGGCGCCAACGCCTGCGTGCTGCATTACCGCGCCGACAAGGCGCTGATTCAGAGCGGTGACTTGGTGCTGATCGACGCCGGTTGCGAGCTCGATGGCTACGCCAGCGACATCACCCGCACCTTCCCGGCCAACGGCAAGTTCAGCGGACCGCAGCGCGAGCTGTACGACCTGGTGCTGGCCTCGCAAGAGGCGGCCATCGCGGCCACCAAGCAAGGAGCCCGTTTTGTAGACCCGCACGACGCCACGGTGGCGGTGCTGGCGCAGGGCATGCTCGATGTCGGCTTGCTCGATAAAAACAAAGTCGGCTCGGTCCAAGACGTGATCGCCAACCGCAGTTATTTCCAGTTCTACATGCACCGCACGGGGCATTGGTTGGGCATGGATGTGCACGACTGCGGCAGCTATGTGGAGCCCTCACAGGTGGGCCAGTTCAGCGAACGCAAAGACCCACTGAGTGGCGAGCTGATCAAGGACCGACCCAGCCGCATCCTGCAGCCGGGCATGGTGCTGACCATCGAGCCGGGCATTTACGTTCGACCTGGCGAAGGCGTGCCTGAGAAGTTCTGGAACATCGGCATCCGCATCGAAGACGACGCGGTGGTCACGGCCACGGGCTGCGAGCTGATCACGCGGGACGTGCCCGTGCTGGCCGACGAGATCGAAGCCCTGATGAAGGGCTGAGCAGGATGCCCCTTTCCGGTCGCGTGCTGTCCATCCAGGTGGGGCAGGTTCGCCCACTGCAGGTGGGTGGGCGCAAGCTGGTGTCGGCCATCGGCAAGCAGTCCGTCCGCGGTGCGGTGGCCGTCAGCGTGATGGGGCTGGAAGGCGACGAGCAGGCCGACCCGAGTGTGCACGGCGGTTTGTCCAAGGCCGTTTACGCACTCCCCGAGCAGCATGTGGCTTGGTGGCAAGCGCAGCGCCTGACCCGTGGCGCCACCCTGTTTGACGAAGCGTTGGCACCGGGCTATTTGGGTGAAAACCTCAGCCTGCAAGGCCTGGCAGAAGACCAGGTCTTCATTGGCGACACCTTGCACTTTGCGCAATTGGTGCTGCGCGTGACCGAGCCCCGCCAGCCGTGCAGCAAGTTCAATGCGGTCATGGCTTACGACCAGGCGGGCCGCGACATGGTGCAAAGCGGCCGCTGCGGCTTTTACCTGGCGGTCGACAAACCAGGCACGGTGTCTGAGGGTGAATCCTTCACCCTGCAGCCGGGCGAGCGGGTGACGTCCATTGCCGACGCCTTGCGCCACAAAGCCTGGAAGCACCTGCGCTGATTAGTGCGCATAAGTAAAAACCCAACTCACTTGCTGCGCGTATTTACGTACTCGGGTGTGGGTGATCGGGGGTCTACAATGAAAAAATGGCCACTTTGCTGCACCAGCATGCGTTGGCCCATTGGAGAAAAATATGACCAAGCAGGTCCCTGCTGAACAAAAACGCGCCCAATTGCGCAAGGCCGCACTCGAGTACCACGAGTTCCCCACCCCCGGAAAAATCGCCATTGCCCCGACCAAGCAACTGGTCAACCAGCATGACTTGGCCTTGGCGTATTCGCCGGGTGTGGCCGCCCCTTGCGAAGAAATCGTCAAAGACCCGGCTGCCGCTTTCAAGTACACCAGCCGGGGCAACCTGGTCGGTGTGGTGACCAACGGCACCGCTGTGTTGGGCTTGGGCGACATCGGCCCGTTGGCCAGCAAGCCCGTGATGGAGGGCAAAGGCGTTTTGTTCAAGAAGTTCGCCGGCATCGATGTGTTCGACATCGAGATCAATGAAAAAGACCCGGACAAGCTGGTCGAGATCATCGCTTCGCTGGAACCCACTTTCGGTGGCATCAACCTCGAAGACATCAAGGCGCCCGATTGCTTTTATGTGGAGCGCAAGCTGCGCGAACGCATGAAGATCCCGGTCTTTCACGACGACCAGCATGGCACGGCCATCGTGGTGGGCGCGGCCATCCTGAACGGCTTGAAAGTGGTGGGCAAAGACCCCAAAAAGATCAAGCTCGTCACCTCGGGTGCGGGCGCGGCGGCGCTGGCCTGTCTGGGCCTCTTGGTCAAGTTGGGCATTCCGCGCGAAAACATCTGGGTCACCGACCTGGCCGGCGTGGTCTACGAAGGCCGCACCGAGCTGATGGACGAAGACAAAATCCAGTTCGTGCAAAAGACCGACCAGCGCACGCTGGCCGAAGTCATTGACGGCGCTGACGTGTTTTTGGGCCTGTCGGCGGGCGGCGTGCTCAAGCAAGACATGGTCAAGAAGATGGCGGCCAAGCCGCTGATTTTTGCGCTGGCCAACCCCAACCCCGAAATCGACCCGGCCGACGTCAAGGCCGTGCGCGACGACGCCATCATGGCGACGGGCCGCACCGATTACCCCAACCAGGTCAACAACGTCCTGTGCTTCCCCTACATCTTCAGGGGCGCCCTGGACTGCGGCGCGACCACCATCACGCTGGAGATGGAAATTGCCGCCGTGCACGCGATTGCCGAGCTGGCGCAGGCCGAGCAAAGCGAGGTGGTGGCTGCGGCTTACGCGGGCGAGCCGCTCGCTTTTGGCCCGGAATACCTGATCCCCAAACCCTTTGACCCGCGCCTGATGATGAAGATCGCCCCGGCCGTAGCGAAAGCGGCCTTGGACAGCGGCGTGGCATCGCGCCCGATCAAGGACATGGACGCTTACCGCGACAGGTTGCAAGGATTTGTGTACGCCTCAGGCACGATGATGAAACCCATTTTCACGGCCGCCAAGCGCGCCCTGAAAAAACGCATCGCCTACAGTGAAGGCGAAGAAGAGCGGGTTTTGCGCGCGGCCCAGATCGTGGTGGACGAAGGCATTGCCCGCCCCACACTGATTGGTCGTCCATCCGTGATCGCCGAGCGCATCGAGAAATTTGGCCTGCGCCTCAAAGAGGAGCTGGACTACGACGTGGTCAACGTCGAGCTGGACCACCGCTACCGCGATTTCTGGCAGACCTACCACCGCCTGACCGAGCGCAAGGGCATCACCGAGCAAATGGCCAAGATCGAGATGCGTCGCCGCCTGTCGCTCATTGGCGCCATGCTGCTGCACAAGGGCGATGTGGACGGCATGATTTGCGGCACCTGGGGCACGAACCCCATGCACCTGAATTACATCGACCAGGTGATCGGCAAGCGTCCGGGCGTCAACACCTACGCCTGCATGAACGGTTTGATGTTGCCAGGTCGCCAAATTTTCATGGTGGACACACACGTCAACTACGACCCGACCGCTGAACAGTTGGCTGAATTCACCATCATGGCGGCCGAAGAAATGCGCCGCTTTGGTCTCAAGCCCAAGGCGGCCTTGCTCTCGCACTCCAACTTCGGTTCCTCCAACCAGCCCAGCGCCATCAAAATGCGCGAAGTGCTTCAGTTGCTGCGCGTGCAGGCACCTTGGCTGGAGGTGGACGGCGAAATGCACGGTGACTTGGCGCTCGACGCCACAGCCCGCCAAGCCATCATGCCCAACAGCACCTTGATCGGCGACGCCAACTTGCTGGTCATGCCCAACATCGACGCGGCCAACATCGCCTACAACCTGCTCAAAACCGCTGCCGGTGGCAACATCGCCGTGGGCCCCGTGCTGTTGGGGGCGGCCAAGCCTGTTCATATCCTGACTTCGAGCACCACCGTGCGCCGGATCGTGAACATGACCGCTTTGACTGTGGCAGACGCCAACGCCACCCGCTGAAGGCTTTCACAAGAGCAAGTACTGACTTATCCAGGCCAAGTCCCCTGGGACTTGGCCTGATGATTGTTCAGGCTATTGCTTTTTTTCGTGCTTTGCTCCACACTAGCGCCTTCGAGCGTTCGGGTTAACCCGGTGCTCTTGAAAGGTGTATTTCATGCCGGTAGAGCATAAAACTGCGACTTTCAAAAACTTGATTTCAGTTTTTGCAGGTTTAGCATTGTCTTTTTGCACATTTTTGGTGCATTCAAGCTCTCCCTCAGAGGCGCAGCCTCTGCATGGCATATCGGTGATCGAGCTGCCGCGAGAAGGCCAGACAACCTACCAACTCATCCGCAAGGGTGGTCCTTTTCCCTACGAAAAGGACGGGGTGGTGTTTGGCAATCGCGAGCGGATCCTGCCCCGGCAAGCCCGAGGCTACTACCGAGAGTACACCGTCAAGACCCCCGGGTCGCGGGATCGCGGCGCCCAACGCATCGTGTGTGGCGGCAACGTTCCGGTCCAACCGGACGCCTGCTACTACACCGCCGACCATTACGCGAGTTTTCGCGTGATCGTTGATAAGAATTGATTTTTGGACTTGAGGAAATCACGGACATGGAAACGCTGCAACGTACGGACCAGGAGGCGCCTTTGAAAAGCGTCCGGTCCAACATCGTGCAGTCGATTCGCGCCTACCGCGTGAGCGATTTGCAAGAGGCGGCCCAACAACTGGGTCACCATTTTCTGTATGCCAATCTGGCGGAAGCCCAGAGCAAGCAAGACGTTTTGGACATGATCGGAGGCCAGTTCACGCTGCCCACCCATTTTGGCAAGAACTTTGACGCCTTGTACGACTGCATGACCGACCCGCTGCACAAGTCAGGTCCTCAGCCAGGCTTCATCGTGGTGCTCGAGCAGATTCCGGCCAACGTGAAATTTGACAAGGAAGCGCGCGAGCAACTGCTCGACATCTTCCGTGACACCGCGGATTACTGGGGGGACCGAAAGGTACCCTTCCGGTGTTTCTATTCTTTTCTGTAGCCCGTTCTGCGCAAAATAGCCAAGCAGGACGGGCGGTTGAGGCTGAAGGTGGTGAAGCGACCGAGCTGGTGGAGGAAGGCGAAAAAATGCCAACCGACAAGCTCGTCGATGTGTCTCCCCTGGCGCTGCGCATGAGCAGCCCCTTCAATGCAGGTTACTGGCTCGCCGCCGCGTAACTTGTCGATTCGGGCCTTCGGGCTCGGCAGAAAAAAGCCCGTCCATGTGACGGGCTTTTTTGTGGGCGTTGGGCCTTGGCCTTCAGAGCGACTGCACCAGGGCCACGTACTCGGCCACGGGCACCTCTTCGGCCCGGCGCTGCAAATCGAACTCGCCACTGAAGCCCTTTTCGTCGAGCCATTTGCCCAAGGTGTTGCGCAGGATCTTGCGGCGCTGGCTGAACGCCACCTGAACCAGTCTTTCGAGGGTTTTGACATTCAGCGTGGGCGGCACCTCGTGCGGCACCATGCGCACCACAGCGCTGTCCACCCGGGGCGGTGGATCAAAGCTCTCGGGCGGCACAAACAGCACGTTGTGCATCGCGTAGCGCCACTGCAGCATGACCGACAGCCGACCGTAGTCCGAGGTGGCGGGCTTGGCCACCATCCGGTCAATGACTTCTTTTTGCAGCATGAAGTGCTGGTCTTCGATGACCGCGACGTGCTCCAGCAGGTGAAACAGGATGGGGCTGGAGATGTTGTAGGGCAGGTTGCCCACCACGCGGATTTTGGTGGCCGATTGGCCTGTGAGCATGTGCTGCGACAGGGCTGTGAAATCGACTTTGAGCACGTCTGACTCGACCACCGTCAAATGTGGGTGCAGGCGCAGACGCACCGCCAAGTCGCGGTCGAGTTCGATCACGGTGAGGTGGCCCAGTCGCTCGACCAGCGGCTGGGTGAGCGCGGCCAAGCCAGGCCCGATCTCGACCATGGGCTGAGCAGATTGGGGATTGATCTCGTCGACGATGGCATCGATGATGCCGCCGTCTGACAGAAAGTGCTGTCCGAAGCGCTTGCGCGGGATGTGTTTCATCGTGCGGGTGCCGTGTTCAGCAGCGGCGGCTCGCGCATCTCGACATAAGCGCGGCCACGCGTTTCGTCCACCCAGCGTGTGTAGGTCTCGTCCATCTTCTTCTCGCGCAGTGCCGCGCGCGCCATCTCACGCTGCTCGCGCTCGGTCAGTGGCACGTTGCGCTGCTCCATGACCTCGATGATGTGCACACCAAAACGCGATACCAGGGGTTCGCTGACTTGGCCGGGGTTCAAGCGGTTCATGACCTGCTCAAACTCGGGCACGAATTGGCCAGGGCCAGCCCAGCCCAGATCGCCGCCTTGGCTGGCGCTGCCATCTTGCGAAATCTCTTGCGCTGCCCGCGCGAAGCCCACGCGCCCGGACACGATTTGCTTGCGCAATTCGGCCAGTTTGGCCACCGCTTGATCGCGGCTCAAGCTGGGGCCTGCGCGCAGCAAGATGTGCCGCGCATGGGTTTGCGTCACGGTCAGGCCCACAGGCGGTGGGTCACGGCGTTCCAGCAATTTGAGGATGTGAAAGCCTGCACCGGAGCGCACGGGATCGGTGATGTCATTGACGCGCAGCTTCTGAATGGCTTTGACAAACAACTCAGGGTAGCGGTCTGCGGTGCGCAGACCCATCTCACCGCCCTTGGCGCCTTTGTCGAAGGCTTCCGATTGTGTTTTGGCCAGTTCGGCAAACGCCTCGCCTCGGCGGGCGCGCGCTGCCACGTCTTTGGCGCGCTGCTCGAGCGCTTGCACAGCGCCGTCGGTGCTGTTTTCTGGCACGGCAATCAAGATCATGCCGAGGTTGATTTCAGGCTCACCGCCCACGCGTGGGCCGCTGGATTTCTCGGCCAAAAACAGGTCGATTTCCTGCTCTGAGATGCGAACACGGGATTCGACTTCGCGCTCGCGAATTTTGGTCAAGGTCAGCTGTTCGCGCAGTTGCTCTCGGAACATGCTGGCCGACAGGCCTTCTTGCGCCACCCGTTTGCGCAACTCGTCGCGGGTGACCTGGTTGCTGTTGGCCACGTTCATTTCGGCTTGGTCAACGGCATCGTCGTCCACCTTGATGCCGTTTTCGCGGGCCAGTTGCAATTGGGCCTTGTCGTTGATCAGCTGCTCCAGCGCCAGGCGATTGAGTTCCTGGGCATCGGGGCGTGCGCCACCGCGTGCGGCGGCTTCACGCTCCAAGCGCAGGCGCATGGTCTGCACTTCGTTGTTGGTGATCGGCTCGGAATTGACCACGGCGACGATGAAGTCGGCTTGCTGGATGGCCTTGGGCGCTTGTGCCGCCGCAGAGCCAAAACCGCCCATGGCAGGAAGGCCGATGGCGCAAGCGAGCAGGACAGAGCGGGTGCTGAGGCGCAATTTATTCATATTGAAGGAACCGACTGGTTGAAGGCTTGTCGTCACGCAGGTACTGGTAACGCTGGATGTTGTTCTTGAGGGACTGCAAAGGGCTGGCACCCACGCGGGCCAGACCGACAAACTCGAGCTGAAAGAGCAGGCGCGCAGAAGAGCTGGTCACCGTGCTTTGCAAGCGCTCGAGCACCACGCGGCCCAGCCAGCAGCCCGCATCGTATTCGAAACCGACGAGGGTGTCGACGAGCTTGCGGTCGAGCATGCTGTAGTTCATGCGGCCCACCGCATACCAACGGTCTGCCCCCAGACCTTGGCCGCCTTTGACGACGCCCGAGTCGTCGGGTTGTTCGCCCCAAGTGAAGCTGCTCATGGGCCACTGCCAGCCGACGTCCACCAGTTCGCTGGCGCTGGTGCCCGAGCTCACGTTGCGGTTGACGCGGTAAGCCATGTTCAGCAAGCGGTAGGGGCCGGGGTTGTAACGCGTTTGCAGCGTGGCGCGGCTCACGGTGCTGGTTTGCGGATTGAGCTGTACCAGCGAGTCCACGCTCCAGCGGTCGTCCCAGCGCATGCCTGCGCCCAGCAGCAAGTCGCTGAAACCCGATTTGTCGGCCGTTTGCCCTGGCAGGGTGACTTGCTGGTCTGCAAAACGGATGCGCTGCGCCACGCCCAGGCGCAGCAGTTCGGCGCCGTTGCTGGCATCAAAGAAGCGGCTGTTCACGCCCAAGGTCAAGGCGTTGTTGTCCACCAAGCGGTCTTGACCCACATAGGGGTTTTCGCTGTAGATGGTGGACAGGTTGAAGTCGGTCAGGCCCGTGTCGTAGACCGGCAGCATGTCTTGTTTGCGGTAAGGCGTGCGGGCGTAAAACGCCCGAGGCTCCAGTGTCTGGACCACGTCCCGGCCAAACCACGAGGTGTCGCGCTCAAAGGTGAGGCCCGAGTCCAGGCTGAGTGTGGGCAGCACCCGATTGGACACTGACATGCCATCGGTCATGGGCAGGTCCATCTGGTAGCGCGAAGCGTGCAGCTGCATCTTGGGTGTGAAAAACCCCCAAGGCCGCACCCAGGGGTGGCTGACCTGGCCGAGCACATAACTGCGTTCGCCATTCATAGGGATGGCCGCGTTGTTGGGCACCCGCGAGTAATCGGCTTCAAAACGCGTGGTGTCACCGATCACCGACCAGTCCAGGCCTGTGGGGTTCCACTCGTTGTAGCGCAAGGTCAGCTGCGGTGCCCGGTCATAGGGCGGCGTGATCGGTGAGCTCACGTCTTGCAGCGCTTGCCAGCGCTGCACCTGCGCTGTCATCGAAAAGTTGCCCCGCCCCCAGGACACCGCCCCGGTGGACGGCAACAAGCGTTGGGTCAGCGCGATGGTTGAGCCGGTGCCCGAGCGGGGAAAGTCTCGCCAGTAGTTGTCATCGCTCACGCGGTTGAGCGTCAGCCCCAGGCCAATGCGGCCGACCGCCTCCACGCCTGTGTCCAGGCTGCCGTTGTGCAGCGAGGACAGGCCCCAACGCTGCTGCTGGCGCAAGCTGTCAGAGGGCATGTAGTTGAGCTTGGCCTGGCCGTTGTAGCTGTCTTCGAGGTAGCGGAAATCGGTTTCGAGCGCCGCGCCGCGTTGACTCATGACGCGTGGCGTGAACGTGGCATCGCGGTTGGGGGCGATGTTCCAGTAATACGGTTGCATCACATCGATGCCGTTGAGCGTGTCGATGCCGATCAGGGGCGAGAGAAACCCCGACTTGCGTTCGTCGGTCAGGGCAAAGCTGATGGCGGGCATCGAGGGCGTGCTCACCCCCATGAATTCGAGCTGGACGCCTTCGGCCCGGCCCGTGACCTCTTCGTTGTCGGTGCTGAGGGAGGTGGCTTTGAGCAACCACTCGGGCAACCACTCCGGGCCAGGTTGACGGCGGCAGGTGGTGTAGTTGGTTTTGTGGATGACCATGCGGTTTTCGTCCACAAAATCAATGCGCTCGGCTTGGCCATAACCCTGGGTCTGGATCAACTCAAATTTTGCTTTGTCCAGAAAGCCAGTGAAGCTGTCCATTTGCAATTGCAGCCGGGGGCCTTCAAACAGGTTACCCACCCGGTTGATGTGCACCTGCCCAGTGGCGTTGACCGTGTCCTGCGTCTGGTCGTAGTCGATCCGATCGGCCTTGATGCTCATGCCCGGCTTGCGGATTTCGGCGTGGCCTTTGAGCACCAAGTCCATGTCGGGCCGGGTGACCATGCTGTCGGCGGTCGAGTAGACGGTGCTTTGGCGGCCCTCTTGGGGTGACAGGTTCTCTTCGAGCTTGGGGCTGGCGCGCAGCTTCACCCCTGTGGCCTGTCCCCATGCCGGCCATGCGCACAGGCCTGCAGCCAAAGCCACGGCCACCGTCACCGCCGTGAGGGCGGGGGATCGGAGCGGGGTAAGGGCCAAAGAGGTGGTGGGGCTGCAGTGCACGTCGGGGGTCAAGCAAGGGCGGTGAGACCCGTACCCGCCCAGAGCGGGCAGGACAGGCTTTGTAGAATGGGATTATCCATGAGCCCAACCACCAGCCCTTCTATCAGCCCCACCACTATGGATTGGACCGACCCGGTCCGCCAAAGCCTTTTTGAAGCCTGGCTGCGCCAGGTGGCCAGCACGCACCAGTTGCAGCCGGGCAGCGTGCGCATCGCCTCGGCCGACGCCAGCTTTCGCCGCTACCTGCGCGTGGACACGCTCAGTGGCGAGAGCCGCATCATCATGGACGCGCCGCCCGACAAGGAAAACTGCCAACCCTTTGTGCATGTGGCCGGTTTGATGCAGGCGGCGGGCCTGCATGCGCCCGAGGTGCTCGACTGGCATCAGGCCCATGGCTTCATGCTGCTGACCGATCTGGGCGGTGACACCATGATGTCGGCCATCCAGCCCGAAGTGCCTCAGGCCAACCACCGCCTGTACATGCAAGCGACGGACGCTTTGGTCCAGTGGCAACTGGCCTCACGTCCCGGCGTGCTGCCCCCCTATGACGCCGCGCTGCTCAACCGCGAGCTGAGCCTGTTCCCGGACTGGTACTTGGGCCAGCACAAAAAAGTGCAGCTGCAAGGCAAAGACCAAGAGACGCTGGCGCAGGCATTTGCCCTGATCGTGCAGCGCAACCTGGCCGCGCCCAGCGTGTATGTGCACCGCGACTTCATGCCGCGCAACCTGATGATGCCCCACGGCTCAGGCCCTCAGAGCGCGCAACTCGGCGTGCTCGACTTCCAGGATGCGGTCTATGGCCCCATCACCTACGACATCGCCAGCCTGATGCGCGACGCGTTTTTGACCTGGGACGAAGATTTCGTGCTCGACATCACCATCCGCTATTGGGAAAAAGCCCGCAAGGCCGGGTTGATGGACTTTGAAGACTGGCACAGTGACTTCGGCGCGTTCTACCGCGCCGTGGAGTGGATGGGCCTGCAACGCCACCTCAAAGTGGCCGGCATCTTTGCCCGCCTGACCTTGCGCGACGGCAAGCCCAAATACCTGGCCGACGCACCGCGCTTCATCCACTACATCCGCACCACCTGCGACCGCTACCGTGAGTTGGGCCCCTTGCTCAAGGTGATCGACGAGATCGAAGGCACGACCCCCCAGGTCGGTTTTGCATACGGGCGGATGTAATAAAGTCCATGCCCCGTTTTTACTGCCCTGCCCCCCTGCAAACCGGCCTGGTGCTCAGCCTGCCCGCTGGCGCGGCCCGCCATGTGCAGGTGCTGCGCCTGCAGCCAGGCGATGTGATCACCCTCTTCAACGGCGAAGGCGGCGAATTTGACGCCACCGTCACCCGCATGGGCCGCAGCGATGTGGATGTGGAAGTCGGCGCGCACCTGCTGCTGGAGCGCGAAGCGGCCCGTGCGGTGCACCTGCTGGCGGGCATCACCGCCAACGAGCGCATGGACTGGCTGGTCGAAAAAGCCACCGAGTTGGGCGTGGCCAGCATCACCCCCCTCATGGCCGAGCGCAGCGTGCTCAAGCTCAAGGGCGAGCGGGCCGACAAAAAGTTGGCCCACTGGCAAGGCGTGGCTGTGGCCGCCGCCGAGCAGTGCGGTCGCAACCGCGTGCCCACCATTCACCCTGCGGTCAACCTCAAAGAGTGGCTGGCGCAGCCCAAGGGCGATGGGCAGCGTTGGGTGCTGTCGCTGGCGCAGGGCACGCAGCCTCTGGCCGCCGTGAACACCAGCACCCAGCCTGTGGTCGTGCTCAGCGGCCCCGAAGGCGGCCTGGCCCCCGCCGAGGAAGCCGCAGCCCTGGCAGCAGGGTTCCAGCCCGTCACGCTGGGGCCGCGTGTGCTGCGCGCCGAAACCGCGCCGCTGGCTCTGCTGTCGGCCTTGACGGTGGTCTGAGCCGCGCCTGTCGCCAAGGCGCTCGCGGTGCGGGTTTTTGCGCGTTCGCAAGCACACACTGAGCGCTTACGATGCGCCATCAATTGGATGGATGCACCCCATGAAAAAGTTTCTGTTGACCCCTTGCCTGGCCGCTGTGGCCCTGTCGTTGTCCTTCGGCGCTTGGGCGCAAAAGCGCGACGACGCCATATTTGCCGCCGCGCAGGCGGCGCAAGCTGCGGTCATCGACACCTTGCAAAAACTGGTGTTGATCGAGTCGGGCTCGGCCAACATCACTGGCATCGCGCGCGTGGCCGACTTTGCGCAAGCGCGGCTTGACGCCCTGGGCGCCAAAACCGAGCGCATCAAGACCACCAACAGCGAACGCGTCATGGTCAAAGGCGTGCTCAAGGGCAAGGGCCGTCTCAAAGCCATGCTGATCGCGCACATGGACACGGTCTACCCTGAAGGCATCCTGGCCACGCAGCCCTACAAGCTCGACGGCAACCGCCTGTACGGCCCAGGCATTGCCGATGACAAGGGCGGCATCGCCGTCATCTTGCATTCGCTGGCGGTGCTCCAATCCCAAGGCTGGAACGATTTCGCCACCCTCACCGTCTTGTTCAACCCCGACGAAGAGATCGGCTCAGGCGGCTCAGGTGCCTTGATCCAGTCGCTGGCCGCCGAGCATGATGTGGTGCTGTCTTACGAGCCCACGGCGGCCAAGAGCATGGCCAAGGTCGAAGGCATCTTGTTGGCCGCTGCAGGCACCGCCACGGCCACCATGGAAGTCAAAGGCAAAGCCTCTCATGCGGGCGCTGCGCCGGATGAGGGCCGCAACGCCCTGATCGAGCTGTCGCACCAAATGCTGGCCACCGAAGGCATTGCCAAGGGCATTGAAGGTGCCCAGCTCAACTGGACCTATGCCCAAGGCGGTTTGGTGCGCAACCAGATCCCCGAGAGCGCCGTGGCCACGGCCGATGTGCGTTTGCTCAAACCCGATGCAGCCGAAAAACTGCAAGCGGCCCTGGTCGCCAAGACGCAGGAAAGCCGACGTGTGCCCGACACCCATGTGCATGTGAAGATGGAAGTGGGTCGCCCACCGTATGTGGCGGGCGAGCGCGGCATGGCCTTGGCCCAGCGCGCCCGTGCCATTTACGCCGAACTCGACGGTCGCCCCTTGTTTTTCCACCCGGTCACGGGCGGGGGCACCGACGCGGGCTTTGCCAGCGGCTCGGGCAAGGCCGCGGTGCTCGAAAGCCTGGGCTTGGCCGGCTGGGGCTTTCATGCCCGCGACGAGTACATCGAGATCGACTCCATCGTGCCGCGCCTGTACCTGACTGCGCGTTTGCTGCAAGACTTGGGCAAGCAGCGCTGAAGCTCGCCGCCCCAATGGGGCCGCACACGGGCGACTGGGGCGTGAGTGCCGTGTAGGTACACTGCCTTGATGAACACTCACCTCATGTTGCTCGCCCTGTGCCAGGGCCTGTTCCTCACCAACAACGTCACCTTCATCGCCATCAATGGCCTGGTGGGCCTGAGCCTGGCCCCGCTGGGCTGGATGGCGACTTTGCCCGTCATGGGCTATGTGGTGGGCGGGGCTTTGTCGACCGGGTTGGTGGCCAAAAGCCAGTCACGCTGGGGGCGCAAAGTGTCGTTCCAATTGGGGCTGGTGGTGGCCCTGCTGTCTGCCTTGCTGGCCGCCTACGCGGCCTACAGCCACAACTTCTGGTTGCTGGTGTCGGCCACCGTCATCGCGGGTTACTACAGCGCCAACGGGCAGCTGTACCGCTTTGCTGCGGCCGAGCTGGCACCGCTGCAGTTCCGTGAAAAAGCCGTTTCGCTGGTGATGGCCGGGGGCCTGATCGGTGCCATCGTCGGACCCAACCTGGCTTCGCGCACCAAGGGTCTGTTTGAGACGCCGTTCATGGGTGCCTACCTCGCGCTGATGGCCGTGGCCCTGCTGGCCATGGTGCTGATGGCCTTCATCCAATTTCCGGCCGAGCCGCCCAAAGTGGCCGGCGCATCGGGCGGGCGCCCCTTGCGCGAGATCATGGCGCAGCCGGTGTTCATCGTGTCGGCTGCAGCGGCTGCACTCAGCTACGGCGTCATGAACTTGCTCATGGCGGCGACGCCACTGGCCATGCAGGTGTGTGGCTACGCCTTCAGCGACGCGGCGCTGGTGCTGGAGTGGCATGTCATCGGCATGTTCGCGCCCGGCTTTTTCACCGGGCACCTGATCAAGAAATTCGGCGTGCTCACCATCATGGGGGTGGGCGTGGTGATCAACTTCGCGTGCATTGCTGTGGCGCTGACGGGGGTCGAGTTGCACCAGTTCTTGATCGCGCTGTTTTTGTTGGGTGTGGGTTGGAATTTCCTTTTCACCGGCAGCACCACACTGGCGATGAAAGCCTGGACGCCCGAAGAAAAAGACCGGGGTCAGGCCGCCATCAACTTTTGTGTGTTCGCCACCATGGCGATCACGTCGTTCGCTTCGGGGGCGCTGGTCACCACGCAAGGCTGGACTTGGCTGAACATCGGCTCCATCTTGCCCGTGACCCTGACCGCGGTGGCGCTGGTGTGGCTGGCGCTCAAACAGAAAAGCGCGCAAGCAGCCAAGCCTTGAGCACCGTGAACACCTGATCGCGCTCGGGGTCGTTGAAGATCTCGTGGTACATCGCCTCATAGCAGTGCGACTGCACCAGCGCTTGGGGGGCTGATCGGGCGAACTCGGCGCTGGCCGAAGCCCGCACCAGGTGGTCGTCCCCCGCGTACAGCAGCAAGGTGGGGACGGCCCATTGATTGGCTTGGTCCAGGGTGTGCTGGCCTTCTTGCAAAATCCACGCGGCCAGACCGGCCGAGATGCGGCGGTGCACCAACGGGTCGGCTTTGTAGGCCTGCACCACTTGCGCATCCCGCGCCACCAGATCAGCGTTCAGCCCGTTGTCCACAGTCAGGTGCGGCAACAGTTTGGGCAAGGTGGCCAACAAGAGTTTTTGCACGATGTTGGGTGAGGCCCCGAGCGCGGGCGACGACAACACCGCCGCATCCACATAGCGCAGTTGCTCGGCCAAGGCGCGGGCCACCACCAAGCCACCCATGCTGTGGCCCAGCAGCACCAGCGGCAGATCGGCGCTTTGCGGGCGTTGCCGTGTGGCGTCGATCACATGGCCCAGATCGGCCTGCAAGCTGCCGGGGCGCAGCATGTCGCCGCGTGCGCCCGCAGACTGGCCGTGGCCCTGCTGGTCGTAAGCGCGCACGATGAAACCCCAATCACGCAGATGGGTGGCCACTTCGCTATAGCGCCCGGCGTGTTCGCCCAGACCGTGCACCAACACCACGGTACCGAGCGCCGGTACTTCTGGCACAGGCCAGTCATACATGGCCAAAGTGCCTGCTTCACCAGCAAGGTCAGACCGCGCAGGCTGTGCCAGTGCTGCCGTCATGGCATGCGGGCCATGACTTCGGCCACGGCGGCTGTCAGTTTCTTCGCATAGGGCACATGCAAAAACTCGTTGGGCCCGTGCGCGTTGCTCTTGGGGCCGAGCACGCCGCAGACCATCATCTGCGCTTTGGGGAAACCGGCGCTGAGCATGTTCATGAGCGGTATGGTGCCGCCCTGGCCGATGTAGCCCACGCCTGCGCCAAAGTGCGACTGGCTGGAGCTGTTCAGCGCCTGCTCGAACCAAGGCAAGGTGTCGGGTGCGTTCCAGCCTGTGGCGCCGCCGTTCGACTCAAACGTCACCTGTGCTTGGTAAGGGGCGTTGTCTTCGAGCAAGGCTTTCATCTCGGCCACGGCTTGGGCCGCGTCCACCAGCGGAGGCAGGCGCAGGCTGAGTTTGAAGGCCGTGTAAGGCCGCAGCACATTGCCCGCGTCTTTGAGTGAGGGAAAGCCCTCGGCCCCGGTCACGCTCAGCGTGGGCGTCCAGGTGCGGTTGAGCAAGGCCTGGGTCGGGTCGGTGGTGGTGGGCAGGGCAAAGCTGGTCGAGCCGCCGCAGTCGCTGTCACAAGAATATGTCGCCCAAGGGAAGCGCTTGTACACCTCGTCGCCCAAAATGGCCGCCGTGGCTTGGGCCTGGGCCAGCCGCTCGGCGGGCACTTCGCAATGGAAGCTCGCGGGCAGCAAGCGGCCTGTGGCGCTGTCTTCGAGGCGGTCGAGCACCTGGCGCATGATGCGGAAACTCGATGGCACCAGGCCCGAGGCGTCGCCCGAGTGGATGCCCTCGGTCAGGATCTGCACTTTGAGCGTGCCGCTGGCCATGCCGCGCAGGCTGGTGGTGAGCCACAGCTGGTCGTAGTTGCCCGCGCCGCTGTCCAGGCAAATCACCAAGCCCACATCGCCCAGGCGGGTGCGCAGTGCGTCCACATAAGGCAGCAGGTCGTAAGAGCCCGATTCTTCGCAGGTCTCGATCAGGCCGACGATGCGTGGGTGCGGTGTCTTCTGGGCCTTGAGGGCCTGCACGGCCGCGATGCTGGCGTAGACCGCATAACCGTCGTCCGCGCCACCCCGGCCATAGAGCTTGCCGTCTTCATAAACAGGGGTCCAGGGGCCGAGGTCGTTGCGCCAGCCGTTGAACTCGGGCTGCTTGTCCATGTGGCCGTACATCAGAATGGTCTGGCCCGAGCCCTCATGGGCACTGCGTGTGGCGTCGACTTCAAAGAACATCACAGGTGTGCGGCCCGGTAGGCGGATGATTTCGAGATTGAGGCCTTCGACCTTTTGCGCCAGCACCCAGTCGGCAGCGCTGCGCAGCACGGTCTCGATGTGACCGTGCGCAGCCCAGTCGGCATCAAACGCGGGCGACTTGGCCGGGATCTCGATGTATTTTTTCAGCTCGGGCAGGATGGTGCTGTCCCAGGCCTGGGTCACATGGCTCAGGGCCTGGGCGCTGTCGAGTTGGCCAGCGGGCATTTCGCGGTGCAGGGGGGCGTTCATGGTGACTCCTTGAAGGCGGTGCCCCTGCGCGTGCAGAGGCCGTGTGAAGTGGGCTCGGCAAATTATGACAAGTTCACGCCACGCCTGCCTGTCGCACCGACGCCGGGCCATGGTTCATGCAAAATGGCCGCCAGTTCAAAACGCATTGTCCAAAAGGCCAACCATGTCCGCGCAACACCCCGCCCCAGCTTCGTCCACAACGCCTGCCTGGCCGCGTTTCAGCGCAGGGTGTGGGTGCCTTGGCGCGCTGGTGTTGGCGCTGGCCGCCTGCGGGGCCAAAGACGCGCCACCTGCGGGTGCGGCGGGCAAAGCCCCCCCACCTGCCACCGTGGGGGTGGTCACTGTGGCTGAGCAAGCCGTGGCGCTGCAAACCGAGTTGCCTGGCCGTGTGAGCCCGCTGCGTGTCGCGCAAGTGCGCGCCCGGGTCAACGGGGTGGTGCTCAAACGCCTGTTCCGCGAAGGCAGTGAGGTCAAGGCGGGGCAGGTGCTGTTCGAGATCGACGCTGCGCCCTACCGCGCAATGCTTGAAAGCGCCCAGGCCAGCGTGGCCAAGGCCCAAGCGAATCTGGAGCAAGCCAGCGCCCTGGTGACGCGCAACCAGCCGCTGGTGCAGGCCAATGCCATCAGCAAACAAGACTTTGCCAACCTGCTCACCGCCCAAAAGCAGGCGACGGCAGATCTGGCCGCTGCGCAAGCGGCCGCCAAATCAGCGCAAATCAACGTCGACTACGCCAGCGTGACCGCGCCCATTGCGGGCCGCATCGGCCAATCGCTGGTGACCGAAGGCGCGCTGGTGAGCCAGACCGAGGCCACGCCTTTGGCCCTGGTGCAGCAGACCGACACGGTGTATGTGAACTTCACCCAGTCCAGCGCCGAGGTGCTGCGCCTGCGCAAAGCCGCCAAACAAGGCCACAGCAAGGGTGGCAACAAGGGCGATGGCTCGGCGCCTGTGCGTGTGGTGCTCGAAGACGGCACCGAACTGCCACGACCCGGCAAGCTTTTGTTTGCCGACCTGACCGTGGACGCCACTTCGGGTCAGATCACCTTGCGCGCCGAAGTGCCCAATGCCGATGGCCTGCTGCTGCCTGGCCAGTACGTGCGTGTGCGTTTGTCGCAGTCGGAGCTGCCTTCGGCTGTGTTGCTGCCGCAGCAAGCGGTCACGCGCACGGCCCAGGGCGACAGCGTGCTGGTGGTGGGTGAAGACGGCAAGCCCGTACCGCGCCCGGTTACCGTCGGTGGCAACCAAAACAACCAGTGGATCATTTTGAGTGGGCTGCAAAAGGGCGAGCAGGTCATCGTGGACGGTTTCCAGAAAATGATGGTGCCCGGCATGCCGGTCAAGACCGTGCCGTGGACTGGCGCAGCGCCTGCATCGGCCCCCGCCGCAGCGGCCAAGTAAGGGGCACGCAGCATGGCCCGTTTCTTCATTCATCGCCCCATCTTTGCGTGGGTGATCGCCTTGTTCATCTTGGTGATGGGCGCGGTCGCCATCACGCAGTTGCCCATTTCGCAATACCCGCCAGTGGCCCCGCCTTCCATCGTGATCACGGCGGGCTACCCCGGCGCGTCGGCTCAGACGCTCGAAGACAGCGTGTTCAGTGTGATTGAGCGCGAGATGAACGGCTCGCCCGGCATGATCTACATGGAGTCGGTGGCGCAGGCCAACGGTACCGGCACCATCACCGTCAGCTTTGAGCCGGGCACCAACCCCGACTTGGCCCAGGTGGACGTGCAAAACCGCCTTTCGCGTGCCGCGCCGCGCCTGCCTGCGGCCGTGACGCAGCAAGGCGTGCGGGTCGAAAAAGCCCGCTCTAACTTTCTGCTGTTCACCATGCTGTCGTCCGACAACCCGGACTTCGACATCATTGCCCTCGGCGACTACGCTTCGCGCAATGTGCTGCCCGAAATCCAGCGCCTGCCCGGCATCGGCCAGGCCCAGTTGTTTGGCACCGAGCGCGCCATGCGCGTCTGGATCGACCCGGCCAAGTTGACGGGTTTCAATTTGTCAGCGGCCGACGTGAACGCGGCCATCCTCAAGCAAAACGCGCAGGTCTCGTCGGGTGCGATCGGTGAGCTGCCCAACATCACCGGCCAGTCGGTGGCGGCCACCGTGATCGTGGATGGCCAGCTGGCCACCGTCGAGCAGTTCGGCCGCATTGTCTTGCGTGCCAATGCCGATGGTTCTGCCGTGCGCTTGAAGGACGTGGCCCGCATCGAGCTGGGTGCCCAAACGTACGCCACCTCGGCGCGTCTGAACGGCAACCCGGCCGCTGGCATTGGCGTGCAACTCTCACCCACGGGCAACGCCATGGCTGCAGCCAAGGCGGTGCGCGAGCGCATGGCCGAGCTGGAGAAATACTTCCCCAAGGGGGTGCACTGGACGATCCCCTATGACAGCTCGCGCTTCGTGAAGATCTCGATTGCCCAGGTGGCCGAGACGCTGGTGGAAGCCGTGATCTTGGTGTTCCTGGTGATGTTCCTGTTTTTGCAGAACTTCCGGTACACCATCATCCCCACCATCGTGGTGCCCGTGGCGCTGATGGGCACTTTTGCCTTGCTGCAGGTGCTGGGCTTTTCCATCAACGTGCTGACCATGTTCGGCATGGTGCTGGTGATCGGCATCGTGGTGGACGACGCCATCGTGGTGGTCGAGAACGTCGAACGCATCATGAGCGAAGAAGGGCTGCCGCCCCTTGACGCTACGCGCAAGGCCATGGGCCAGATTTCGGGTGCCATCATCGGCATCACCGTGGTGCTGATCGCGGTGTTCGTGCCGCTGGCCTTTTTCAAGGGGTCGGTCGGCAACATCTACCGCCAGTTTTCGGCGGTGATGGTCAGCTCCATCGGCTTTTCGGCGTTCCTCGCGCTGTCGCTCACACCCGCTTTGTGCGCCACGCTGCTCAAGCCGGTAGAGGCGGGACACCACCACGCCAAAACCGGCTTGTTTGGCCGCTTCAACCGGGGCTTTGCCAGCACGGCCAAAGGTTATGAAGGCCTGGTGGCCCGCATGCTGCCGCGCGCTGCACGCTACCTGTTTGTGTATGCGGCCATCATCGGTGCGGTGGCTGTTTTGTACGTGCGTTTGCCAACGTCCTTTTTGCCCAGCGAAGACCAAGGCAACATCCTGGTCAACGTGCAGCTGCCACCGGGCGCCACGCAAGAACGCACGCTGGCCGTCATGAAGCAGGTCGAGGGCTTCATCTTGAAGCAGCCCGAAGTGCAAAGCATGGTCGGCGTGCTGGGCTTCAGCTTTGCGGGCCAAGGCCAAAACGCCGCGCTGGCCTTTGTGACGCTCAAAGACTGGAGCGAGCGCTCTGGCCCCGAGCATTCGGCGCAGGCCCTGGCGGGCCGCGCATTTGGTGCGCTGATGGGCATCCGCGATGCGTTCATTTTTCCGCTCAGCCCCCCACCGATTCCTGAATTGGGAACGGCCTCGGGCTTCACCTTCCGTTTGCAAGACCGGGGTGGCAAAGGCCACGACGCACTGGTCGCAGCCCGCAACCAGCTGCTGGGCTTGGCGTCCCAAAGCCCGGTGTTGACCCAAGTGCGGCCCGACGGTTTGGAAGACGCCCCACAACTGCAAATCGATGTGGACCGCGACAAGGCCAATGCTTTGGGCGTGGGCTTTGATGCGATCAACACCGTGATCTCGACCGCTTTGGGTTCGGCCTACATCAACGACTTCCCAAACCAAGGCCGCTTGCAGCGGGTGGTGGTTCAAGCCGATGCCACCTCGCGCATGCAGCCTGACGACATCTTGCGATTGAACGCGCCCAATGCCCAGGGCAAGCCCGTGCCCTTGTCGGCGTTTGCCACCACGCGCTGGGTCAAGGGCGCGATGCAGACCGTGCGCTACAACGGCTACCCCGCCATGCGCATTGGCGGCTCGGCCGCACCCGGCTACAGCTCGGGCGCGGCCATGGCCGAGATGGAAAACCTGATGAAGCAATTGCCCGAAGGCTTTGCGTTCGAGTGGACCGGCCAATCTCGCGAAGAAATGCTGGCCGGCTCGCAGGCCTTGTTGTTGTATGGCTTTGCCATCCTGGCGGTGTTTTTGTGCCTGGCGGCTTTGTACGAAAGCTGGTCGATTCCGCTCGCCGTGATTTTGGTGGTGCCGCTCGGTGTGTTGGGTGTCTTGCTGGCCACCGTGTTGCGGGGCTATGCCAACGACGTGTATTTCCAGGTGGGCCTGATCACCATCATTGGCTTGTCGGCCAAGAATGCGATTTTGATCATTGAATTTGCCAAGGACCTGCAGGCCCAAGGCAAGACGGTGGTCGAGGCCGCGCTCATGGCGGTGCACCTGCGCTTCAGACCCATCGTGATGACTTCTCTTGCCTTCGTGCTCGGTGTCTTGCCCTTGTTCATCGCGTCGGGCGCTGGCTCGGCCAGCCAGCGCGCCATCGGCACCGGGGTGATCGGCGGCAGCGTCATCGGCACCGCGTTGGCGTTGGTCTTTGTGCCATTGTTTTTTGTGGTGGTTCGCACCTTCTTCAAAGGCAGCGCGCGGCAGAGGCAGTTCGATGCCGAGCATGGCCACCAGACCAGAGTCGACAGCCATGAATAAGAC
>CANBTZ010000016.1 GCA_947372495.1 Comamonadaceae bacterium
TGGCGCACGAGGTCGAAGCGCTTTACCTCAACGGCCCGGCGGGCGGCGGTGGCGCCACACGCTCGGTGCGCGAAGTGATCGCCGCAGCTTCCGTGCTGATGCCCCGTGACGCGGTGCACACGAGCACCGTGCTGCTCAACGCCGAAGGACTCTGACATGCTGCTGCGCGACATCGCCCACACCCGCACCGGAGACAAAGGCAACCGCTCGACCCTCTCGGTCATCGCCTACGACAAAAAAGACTTTGCCCTGCTGGAAAAACACCTCACACCCGAGCGGGTGCGGCAACACTACGCTGGCATCGTGCACGGCCCGGTCGAACGCTACAGCTTGCCACAGTTGGGCGCACTCAACTTCGTGATGCACCAGGCCCTGGGCGGCGGCGTGACCCGCTCGCTGGCACTGGACGCCCACGGGAAATGCCTGAGTGCCAAACTGCTGAGCCTTGTGATTGAATAAACCCAAACCTTTGAATCAGGAACCTCACATGAAATACACCCACCTCTCCACCTTGCTGACCACGGCCCTGATGGCCACGGCCACCGCTCAAGCCCAAAACTACCCCAGCAAACCCATCAAAGCGATCGTGCCTTTTGCCGCAGGCAGCGCCACCGACCAGATCGGCCGCGCCTTTGTGCAAAAGATGTCCGAACAACTGGGACAGCCCATCGTCATTGAAAACAAGGCCGGCGTGAACGGCATGCTGGGCGCTGACGCCGTGGCCAAGTCCGCACCTGACGGCTACACCCTGATGGTGGGCACCAACAGCACCAATGCCGCGCTCAAGAGCCTGATGAAAAAGCTGCCCTACGACCAGGACACCGCTTTTGCACCCATCGGCTACATGGGCTCGGTGCCACTGATCGTGGCCGTCAACAACGACGTGCCCGTCAAGAACCTCAAGGACTTGGTCGCGGCCGCCAAAGCCAAACCCACCCAGCTCACGTTTGCCAGCGCAAGCACATCACAACGCGTGTCCACTGAAGTGCTGATGAGCATGTCGAGCATCCAGATGACGCATGTGCCCTACAAGAGCGGCCCTGCAGCCATGACCGACCTGATCGGCGGCCAGGTGAACCTGTTCACCGCCGACTTTGCCGTGATGCTGCCCCAGGTCAAAGCGGGCAAGATCCGTGGCTTGGCGGTCACCTCCACACAGCGCTCCAAAGCCATCCCTGAGCTGCCCACTGTCAACGAAGCCCTGGGCCTGAAAGACTACGAACTGATCGCCTACTTTGCGATGTTCGCCCCGGCAGGCACCCCGGCCGATGTGATCGCCAAGCTCAACAAAGCGCTGAACGCTGCGGCCGCTGACAAAGACATCATCGAGAAGTTCTCGGCCATCGGCTTTGAAGCCGCCCCCGGCACACCCGAGGCGCTGGCCCAGCGCAACAAGGCCGAAACCGCCAAGTGGGCCAAGGCGATTCGCGAAGCGAAGATTGAAGCGGAATAAGACTTTGCGCGGTGTTCATGCAGCACCGTGCATTGATCTTTCTTATATTCAATACTAGGATGTGAACAACCAAATTCATGGAGATCGGTATGTTCTGTCAATCTTGCGGCCAATCCATCACCGATGGCGCCCTGTTTTGCAACCATTGCGGCGTTGCGCAATCCACAGTGCAAGCCACCGCTTCATCTGCACCTGCAGCAACCGCTGTCAGCACTCACAGCGCCAGTGGGTACAGCGTCGGCAAAGTGATCTCCAATGCCTTTGCTGACCTGAAATCCAATTTCCTGACACACGTGGTGGCCACGCTGCTCACGTCCATCATTGGTGGCTTTGCTTTTGGTCTGCTGGTGGCCCCACTGCAAGTGGGTTACATGAAACTCGAAGACAAAATTCACGCAGGACAAAGCGCCACATTCACCGACATCTTCAAAGGGTTCGACCACTTTGTGCCTGCCCTGGTGGCCTTCTTGATCAGTGCGGTGATCACAGGCATCGGATTTTTGTTCTGCATCATTCCTGGCTTGGTTTTGATGCCTTTGATCCCTGTTTCGCTGTACCTGGTGTCTCAAGGTGAAAATGACGGCGTGCAAGCCGTGCAACGCGCATGGGGCTATCTCAAAAGCAATCTGCTCATGGCCATGATCACCATGCTTGTGCTGTCTGCGCTTGGGTCGCTTGGCATCATTTTCTGTTTTGTGGGCATCTTTTTGACATTGCCACTGGTCTACATCGGCTCGTACCACATGGCCAAGGAATTGGTGGGCGCAGCAGGCACGACAACCGTGACGCCTTGACCGATGGCGATGCCAACATGAGCGGTTTGGCGCTTCCTGCCCATGCGCGCTTGTGGCGATGCGTGCTTGTGTTGCTCTTGCCGCTCTGTGCAAAAGCTGCATCGGTTTGGGGCCTGAATCACGAGGGTCTGCTTCCCTGCATTTTTCTGACTCTGACCGAGCTGCCCTGCTTTTTGTGTGGCGGAACCCACGCCGTGATGCATCTGCTTTCGCTGGACATCTCACAGGCCATGCAAGACAACGCGGCAGTGACGCTGATCGCCATCGTTCTGCTGGCTTACGGTGTCATGTGCTTGCTCGAATCCATCCAAGGGCATTGTTTTTTCACACCCACGATGGCTCAAAACATCCGCACTTGGGCCTTACGAGCCAGTGGCCTGACTTTGTTGGCCAACTGGGCCGTCATGCTGATCCCTTCTTGGGCTTAGCCGTTGAAGACCAGGGGATAGCGCTGAGCCAGCAGCCCTTCCAATCCAAATTCCTTGAGCAAAGCCTGCAAGCGCTCAGCCGCTGAGCGCTTTTTTTGGCCGGTGTATTTGGCCAAAATCAACTCGTTCTTCATCGAGTGCTCCCAGCCCACCAATTCGGTCACGGTGACCGCATAGCCCTGTGACTCCAGGTACAGGCAGCGCAGCACATTGGTGAGTTGGCTCCCCACTTCTCGGGTGTGCAGGGGGTGGCGCCACAGCTCGGCCAGGGGCGTGCGCTGCAGGTTCATCGCCTTGTTCTGGTTGAGGGCTCTGGCCAGTTCGGCCTGGCAGCAGGGCACCAGCACCATGTACTTGGCTTTCTTTTGCAAGCCAAAGGCGATGGCGTCGTCTGTGGCGGTGTCGCAGGCGTGCAGTGCGGTGACCACATCGATCTGCTCGGGCAGCTCGCTGCTTTGGGTCGATTCGGCCACGCTCACGTTCAAAAAGCGCATGCGCTCAAAACCCAGCCGCTCGGCCAATTGGCGTGAGGACTCGACCAACTCGCTGCGTGTTTCGATGCCGTAAATCGTGCCTTGGCCCAGCGCCTTGAAAAACAGATCGTAAATGATGAAGCCCAGATACGACTTGCCTGCACCGTGGTCGGCCAGCGTGGGGCCTGTGTCGTTGGCGGGCAGCTCCAGCAGCAGCTTTTCGATGAACTGGAACAGGTGGTAAACCTGCTTGAGTTTGCGACGCGAGTCCTGGTTGAGCTTGCCATCGCGCGTGAGAATGTGCAGCTGCTTGAGCAGCTCGACCGACTGACCAGGGCGCACTTCGGGCGGCAAGGCTTGGCTGTCAACAGTGGCTATTTTTTTCTTCATGGATCAGGGGTGTGGGAGCCGCGCCCTCGCGGCGATCAAATTGAATGCATCGCGACGAGGGCGTCGCTCCTACAGCTTCAAGGGGTCGGTTCGACATTCAAGGCCTTCCAGCCGTCCAGGCCGAGCTTTTCCATTGTGGCCATGTTGGTCTCGTAAATCATTTCGGCTTCGGGGAAGGCCTCCACCGCCCGGTCGATGCTGGCCTCGCGCAGCAGGTGCAGCGTCGGGTACGGCGAGCGGTTGGTGAAGTTGGTGATGTCGTCGGGCTCGGTGTCCGCAAACTGGAAGTCGGGGTGAAAACTCGCGATCTGGAATTCACCTTCCAGATCCAGCTCCTGCAACACGCCATCGGCCTCGTCCAGAAAGTCGTTGAAGTCCAGAAAATCGCGCAGCATGTGCGGCACGATCAGCAGCACGGTTTCGCGCTCTTCGGCAGGCATGGCGGTCAGGGCCTGCAGCTGCTCGATCAGCTCGTCGCGCAGGCCTTCCAGGCCTTTGGCTTCGCTCAGCGCGTAATGGATTTGGCCCTTAATGTGCGGGGCCTTGGCAAAGGGGCACAGGTTCAGGCCGATCACGGCGCGCTCGAGCCAGCGCACGGTGTCGGTGATCTCGATCGGGGGTTGGGGAGAAATCTCGGTCATGCACCGATTGTGCCTGTGCCTTGCAATGGCTTAGGCACCTGACCGTGTCAGCAAGCGCCCTGCCAACCAAGCCAGCACGGCCCCACACACGCAACACCCCACCGTGACCAGCGGCGTGAGCTGCCAGCCCCCTGCGCGCGCGGCCACCGCGGCCACCACGGGCGGCCCGACAAACTGGCCCAGCGCAGACAACTGCTGCACCCAACCCACGGTAGTGGCCACTTGCTGCTCGCCCGGTGCCAGCCGCACCGCCAGGCTGAACAAGGTGCCCGGCACCAGGCCGCCCACGCCCGAGAACAAGAGCACACCCGCAAAACGCAGCCAAGGCGCGCCTTCGGTGAAAAGCGCAAAAGCCAAGGTGCTGCCCAGCGCCATCGCGCCAAAGCCCAGCCACAAGGTCGAGCGCGGCGCCCAACCTCTTTGCAGCAAACGGCCCGAAGCCATGTTGCCCGCCATGTTGACGGCAGCGGCCAGTGCAGTGAGCACACCCAGCAGCGCCCCACTCACGCCCGCAGCGGCATAGATCGACGGCAAAAACCCCACCACCGCCAGCCACTGACCCGAGTACATGCCAAAAGTCAGTGCCACCAGCCAGGGGCCAGGCGCACTCAGGGTAAGGCGCAAACGGGTCCACGCGCCCTGCCCACCCGCGCCCACCGCCGCAGGTGGATCGGCAGGCACAGCACGCCAGACCCACAAGGCCATGACCAGCGACACAAGCGCAAACAGCCACCACCACGCCCCCCAGCCCCAGGCCGGAATGAACAGCGGCCCCAGCAGCAAGGCCAGCGCCGTGCCCGTAGGCATGTACGCACCCCACACGCCCAGCATGCCGGGCAGCTGTGCAGGCGGCACCAGGCGGCGGATCAATGCAGGGGCAGGCAGGGCCACCAACAAAAAGCCCAGCCCTTCGATGGCGCGCAAGACCAGCAAGGCCTGCACCGAGGTGGAAAAGCCGCCCAGTCCACTGGCCAGCGCCAGCAGGCACAGGCCGCGCACCATGCTGCGCTTGAGCCCCATGCCGTCGGCCAGCAAGCCCATGAACACGGCCAGACTCATGCCCGCCAGTTGCACGATGGACAAGAGAAAGCCAGATTGCACCAGCGTGAGGCCCAACTCGGCCTGCAACGCTGGCAAAGCCGGGGGCAGCTTGCCCACCTGCAGGGCGGCCACACCACCTGCGGCGACCACCAACCAAGCCTTGCCGCGCGAAGAAAAGGCCGGATGAGGGTTCATGGTGCGTTGCAGTGCCTGCTGGCCGTTGAAGGGCTGTGGTGTGCTTTCGCGGCGAGGGCGCCGCTCCCACAGGGCGTCGCTCCCACAAAAAACCAACCGTGCCCACTCACAGCAGCTTGCGCCCCGTGAGGCGTTCGTGCTCGCGCAGGGCAAAGCGGTCGGTCATGCCCGCGATGTAGTCGGCCACGGCGCGGTGGCGGTCCTCACGGGCAGCGAACTCCGCACGCATCTCTTGCGGTTGCGCCATGTAAGCCTCAAACAACCCGTGCACGGCCTGCTGTGCCTGCCCCATTATCTGCATCACCTGCGGATGTCGGTAAAGGCTGGCAAACAAAAACTTTTTGAGCTCGCCCGAACGCGCCTTCATGTCGTCGGAAAAGCGCACCAGCGCGCCAGCTTGCCGCGCTTCGTCGGCCGTTTGCACGCCCGCTGCGGCAATCGCAGCGCGTGTGGTGTCGATCACGTCGTACACCTGCTCGCTGAGCATGCGGCGCGTGCTCTCGTACAACCAGCGACGCGGTTTGTCTTTGAGCTGCGGGTGCTCGGCCAGCGCCTGCAGACGGTAGTGGTCAAACAGCGGCACCTCTTGCATCTGGTCCAGCGACAGCAGGCCCGAGCGCACGCCGTCGTCGATGTCGTGCGCGTTGTAGGCAATGGCATCGGCCAGGTTGCACAGCTGCGCTTCCAGGCTGGGCTGGGTGCGCTCCAGAAAGCGCCGCGCCACGCCGCTAGGCTCGAGCGCTTCAATCGCCTCGGCATTGGTGCGCGAGCAGTGCTTCAGGATGCCTTCACGGGTCTCAAAACTCAGGTTCAGACCGTCAAATTCGGGGTAACGCTCTTCGAGCTGGTCCACCACGCGCAGGCTTTGCAGGTTGTGCTCAAAGCCGCCGTGCTGGGCCATGCATTCGTGCAGCGCGTCTTGCCCCGCATGGCCAAAAGGCGTGTGGCCCAGGTCGTGTGCCAGCGCCACGGCCTCGACCAGGTCTTCGTTCAGGCCCAGCGCACGGGCAATCGAGCGGCCCAGCTGCGCGACTTCAAGCGAATGCGTGAGGCGCGTGCGGAACAGGTCGCCCTCGTGGTTGAGGAACACCTGCGTTTTGTAGACCAGGCGGCGGAAAGCCGTGGAGTGGACGATGCGGTCGCGGTCGCGCTGAAACGCGTTGCGCGTGGGTGCAGGCGGCTCGGCATGGCGACGCCCCCGGCTTTGCGCCGAATGGCTGGCCCAGGGTGCCAAGCCAGAGGAGTTGCGGCGGTCAGGCACAGCAGGTGTCAATCACGTCGCGCACCACCGCATCGGGCGCACCCTGCACGGCCGCTTGGCCAGGGCCGTCGATGACGACAAACTGGATGTCACCCCCCACGGCCTTTTTGTCCAGGCGCATGTGTGCGATGTAATCGCCGGCATTGTCACTGGCGTGCAGAACCGGCCCACGCACAGGCAGCCCGGCGCGCTCAATAAGTGCTTTGAGGCGCGCCACAAAAGCCGCATCGACCTTGCCCAGGCGTTGCGACAGTTCGGCCGCCATGACCATGCCGCAGCCCACGGCCTCGCCGTGCAACCAGACGCCAAAGCCCAGGCCCGCCTCGACGGCGTGACCAAAGGTGTGGCCAAAGTTGAGGATGGCCCGCAGACCCGCTTCGCGCTCGTCCTGCCCGACCACCCAAGCCTTGATCTCGCAGCTGCGCTTGACGGCGTGCGCCAGCGCTGGCGTTTCCAGCGCCATGAGCGCACCGATGTGGGCTTCAATCCAAGCCAAAAAGTCCATGTCGGCGATTGGGCCGTATTTGATGACTTCGGCCAGCCCAGCGCTCAGTTCGCGCTCGGGCAGGGTCTTGAGGGTGTCCAAGTCACACACCACCCGCACCGGCTGGTAGAACGCGCCGATCATGTTCTTGCCCAACGGGTGGTTGATGGCGGTTTTGCCGCCCACGGACGAATCGACTTGCGAGAGCAGCGTGGTGGGCACCTGCACAAAGGGCACGCCGCGCATGTAGCTGGCCGCAGCAAAGCCGGTCATGTCGCCGATCACGCCGCCACCCAGCGCAAACAAAACCGTTTTGCGGTCGCAGCCTTTGGCCAGCAAGGCGTCAAAAATCAAGTTCAGGGTCTGCCAGTCCTTGTGCGCTTCGCCATCGGGCAGCACCACGGTGTGGATCTGCTTGTAATGCGGGGCCAGAGCGGCGCGCAGCTGCGCTTCGTAGAGCGGGGCCACGGTGTCGTTGGTAACGATCATCGCCGCCTGCGCTTTGGGCAAGCCTGCCCAGGTTTCAGGGCGGGCCAACAGGCCGGAGCCGATCTGGATGTCGTAGCTGCGGTCGCCAAGCGCAATGGCGACGGTTTCAATGGGGGAAAGGTGCTGAGCCATAGCCCTCAAGTGTAGGGCCTGGGCAGACCTTCCACGGTGCCCGTGCTGCGTCAGGAAGCGGCAGGGAAATGGGGCTGGGTGCGCGCAGGCAGGTGCCCGGCCAGCTCCAGCTGCATCAAGATCATGTTGACCAGGGTGGGCACCGAGGGGCGTCCGGTTTCGATCACAAAGTGCGCGGCATCGCGGTACAGCGGGTCACGCGCGTCGTAGAGCGCCCGCAAGCGCGAGAGCGGGTCTTCCACCTGCAAGAGCGGACGCACCGTGTCGTGGCGCAAGCGGCGGTACACGTCTTCGGGCGATGAGCGCAGGTAAATCACCTGCCCCCGCTCGTGCAGATGGCGGCGGTTGACCTCACGCAGCACCGAGCCGCCGCCTGTGGACAACACGCCCTGGTGGTGCTGGCTCAGGTCGTCGAGCACGGCTTGCTCGACATCGCGGAAAGCCTCTTCGCCTTCGCGGGCAAAGTACTCACGGATCGAGCACCCCAGCCGGTCTTCGATCACATGGTCCGAGTCGACAAAAGGCACACCGAGACGGCGCGCCAGCTGGCGCCCGATGGTGGTTTTGCCAGAGCCCGGAAGGCCCACGAAGATGATGGTCAAGTCAGTCTCACACACGAAAAACAGGCGTCTGGCGGCCCTTCAAAGGCCTGTGCGCCGGAGGTGCAAGTGTATGCGAGCCAGGCGCTTCACAAGCCGGGCCAGCGCGCTTTCAGCGACCCGAAGTCGGTGCGAGGTGCAGGACAGGGCTCAGGTCAGGCCGGGGGTCGGGCGCGCCCGCCACTGGTCCCACCATGTCGGCCGCAGGCGTGCTGTCGGCCATCACCCGGGGCGTGAGGAACACCAGCAACTCGCTTTTGCGGCGGGTCTGCTGGCGGTTGCGAAACAGCCAGCCGAGCACAGGCACATCGCCCAGGCTGGGCACCTTGGCCTCGTCGCTTTTGTCGGCGTCTTCAAAAATGCCGCCCAGCACCACCGTGCCGCCGTCCTGCACGCGCACCTGGGTTTTGACGTGTTTGGTGTTGATCGCGTACCCGGCGGTGGTCAGCTGCCCCACGCTGTCGCGGTTGACGTCGACCTCCAGGACCACCGAGCCGTCGGGCGTGATCTGCGGCGTGACTTCGAGCTTGAGGTTGGCCTTGCGGAAGGTGATGGACGTCATCGTGGTGCCACCCGTGGCCGCGGCCGTTTGGTAGGGCAGCTCGGTGCCCTGCTCGATCAGGGCCTTGGTCTGGTCGGCGGTGATGACCCGTGGGCGCGAGACCACCTTGCCCCGGCCATCGGCCTCGAGCGCCGACAACTCCAGGTTGATGAATTTGTCGGCGGCCGGGTTGAACAAGGACACGGCAAAGCTGGCGGGGCTCACCAAAGTTTGCCCTGCGTTGCCTGCGGCCAGCGCCACCTGGTTGCCCGTGACCACCCCCGCGCCCGTGGTGGCGTTGGTCGCGCCCAGCGCCAGCGTGCGGCCCCCCACAGCACCTGTGCTGCCCGCGCCCCAGCGCACGCCGAGCGACTCGCCAAACTGGTCGTCGGCCTCGACGATGCGCGCCTCGATCAGGACCTGGCGCACCGGCACATCGAGGCGGGCAATCATCTGCTGCAATTCGGTCAGGCGGGCGGGCACGTCCGAGATGAAAATCTGGTTGGTTCGCGGCTCGGCCAGCACGCTGCCGCGTGCGCTGAGCCAACGGGCAGTCGACGCACCCGAGCCGCCGCCCACAGGGCCGCCACCCTGCAAGCGCTGCGCCACCTCGGTGGCCCGGGTGTACTGCAGGCGCAAGGACAGCACCTGCAAGGGGCTCACGGCCTCCAGCGCCGTTTGCGCTTCCAGGTGTTTTTTCTCGCGCTGCAGCCATTCGTCTTGCGGCGCTACCCAGATCACCCTCCCCTCTTGGCGCGAAGCCAGCCCCTTGGACTGCAACACGATCTGCAAAGCCTGCGGCCAGGGCACGTCTTTGAGCCGCACCGACACGCTGCCGGTCACCGCGTCGGTGGTGACGACGTTCAGGCCAGTGAATTCGGCAAACACCTGCATCAGCGCCCGCAGCTCAATGTTCTGAAAGTTCAGGCTGATCGGCAAAGCCGCCTGCACCGCAGCAGGAGGCGGTGCCTCGCTGACCCGTGCGGGCACGGCCGTGGGGTTGGCGATGGCCATGGGCCACGCCAGGCACGCCAGCGCAACACCCCAGGATGGAAACTTGCTCATCGAGAAACTCCTTCCAGACGCAAAACATGCACCGGTCCCCGGCCTGTGGCCGCTTGCAAGTCCACGGCATCCGGGTGGACTGTTTTGATGCGGTAATCTTCGAGCGCCAAACGCGCACCCTGCCCCAGCACCACCCAGTGCGGTCCGGCACCCAACACGGCTTGGCGGCTGTCGCCCTGCTGCCAAACACCCCCAAGGCGAATCTGGGCCAATGGCCAGTGACGCGGATCGGCGGCCAGCGGCTCTGGCATGGGCTCGGAGGCCCCAAGCGCCGGAGCCACCATCGGTGCGGGCGCAAAAGGATCAGCAGCGGCTTGTGAGCGCGGCTTGGCAGCAGCATCCCACCGGGCGGGCCATGCTTGCTCACTGGGGGCGTCCGGGCGCAACCACACGCGCCACAGGCCATCCCACTGCAACTGGCTGCCCGGACCACTGGCCGTCACCGACATGCGGTCCAAGGTCCACACCGGACCGGACTCCACCAGCGAGGCCCATGCGCTGGCCTCCTCGGAATACCGCCCTTGAAAACGCACGGCCACCGCCTGGCTGGACAAGGCCACACCCGCCTGCAAGGCCTGGGGCCTGAGGGTTTGCACCTGCAAGCCCTGCTGCTGCAGGCCCTTTTGCAAGGCCAGCCAGAGGTCTGGCGCATCGCCCACGGCGGGCAAACGCGCCACCCCGGCCGTGGCATCGGGTTGCAAAGAGCCGCGGGTCCCAAGTGGCACTGCACCTTGCACAGCCTGCCGCAAGGCCTGCACCTTCTGCTGCAGCTGCGTGTGCTGCGCCAACAGGTCCCAACCCCACCCGCACACCCCACACCAACCCACCACGAAGCCCCCGAAAGACCATGCCCAACGCCTGGCAGCGCGCACCAGCGCTGGTCGAACCGCGTCGGCTGCCCAGCGTTTTTTCATGGTGCCCGCCCAGGTGCAGACTTGACCACCGCTGACACCGCGTGCCATGGGCCTTGCCACACAAACGCATGGCCCCCGTCGCTCGCAGGCCGATCGCCCAAGTCCACCGGCTTGGCCACCAGGCTGACCAGTGTCAAAGGGCTTTGCAATTTCTCAGACAGACGAATTTGCGCCGAGCTCAGGGCTTGTGCGTCCCGAATGCGGCCTTGCAACTCCAGCCGGTCACCGTCCACCTGCAAACGCTCGAGCGCCCAGCCACTGAGCCCGGCCTCTTGCATCACGGCTTGGTGCAGCCGAACCCAGGCCTGCTGGTGTTGCTGCACCTGCAGCAGCAAATCCTGCTGGCCTTTCGCCAAGTCCAGCGCCTCTTGCTGCACTTTGTCCTTGCCCGCTTGGGCGAGCCGTTGGGCGCTTTGGACCTGCAGCGTGTCGCGCTCTGACGCCAGCGCATCGAGCTCGAGGCTGAGCCCCTGCAGCGCCGCAGCGCCAAGCGCCAGTCCCAACAAGCCCCCGACCAAGCCCGAGCCCCAACGCCAGCGCAAACGCCGCTGGCGGGCTTGCATCGGGTAATTGAGCAGGTTGAATGCGGTGTTCACATCAAAGCCCTCAGTCCCGCCCCACAGGCGCACAACCAACCCCACGCCGGCGTGTCACGTAAAGGCCCCAGTGCTTCTTCCAAAGTGCCCGGTGCATCCTGCTCCGCAGCGTTGTCGGCGCGGGGCCAGTTGAACTGCCAATCCTGGTGCGCTTGGGCCAGCAAGTTCGGGGCACCCCCGCGCAAGGCCTGCGCAGCACGCAGTGCCGCTTGCTCATGGTGCTCAATCGCGGGCATGCGCCAGCCCGCAGCGCGGGTGTGCCGGTGCCAGGCATGCACCTCGCCGCGCAAGCAAGCGAGCCAATGCACGCGTTGGCTCAAGGGGTTGTCGCTGGCGTGCACTTCAAAATCAAAACCCACCTCCTGTGGCGACACGTTCAAGCTGTGTGCAGCCTCCAGTTGGACCTCGGCTTGCAAGGCGGGGGCATCCAGGCTCAGGGGGCACTCAAACTGGCCGCTTTGGCAGCGGCTCATGGGTAGCGCCAGCACCAATCGGCGATGACGCCGGACCTCTTGTTCGCTGGCCTCACGCAAACTCTCGACCAACCAATCATGGTGACTGTCAGGGGCCTGGGCCCAAGCGGGCGGGTGCAAGTTCAGCGCCCGCTGCACACGCACTTGGTTGGCCGCCGCCGGCCCCAAGGACACGAGCGTGGCACCGTGGTCCCCCAGCGCGATGCCCCAGGCGCTGGTGACCCTGCGAAACGGAAAGCCTGGCCACGGTGTCAGCCCTGATCGCACGGCGCGTCTCCCTTGTGCTGAGGCCTGGAATGGCCTTCTGGCCGTTTTTTAGCATGAACATCCGGATATTTCAATTTATTTTGAAAACCATAGAATTCAAAAACACAAACCACACCGCCCCAAGGCCTGCTGGATTTTTATAATCACAGACCGCTGACCGTCCGTGCCAGCGACCACCGAAGTCCTATGACCCCAAGCCCTTCCCCAACGCCAGAAGCCCCCAAAAAGCCTGCGGCGTCTGCCTCTGCCCCATCCCCCATCGCATCGCTGCTGATCAAACTGGGGCTGTGGGCCGCAGGCTTGGTGCTGGCGGGATTGCTGGCCGTGCTGCTGGTGGTGGGCGTGGCCATGGTGGTGGCTTACCCCAACCTGCCCGACATCACCGACCTGGCCGACTACCGGCCCAAATTGCCGCTGCGCATTTACACCGCCGACGGTGAGCTGATGGGCGAATTCGGTGAAGAGCGGCGCAACCTGACCCCGATCAAAGACATCCCCAAGGTGATGAAAGACGCGGTGCTGTCCATCGAAGACGCGCGCTTTTACCAGCACGGCGGCGTGGACTACCTGGGCATGTTGCGTGCAAGCGTGGCCAACTTGGGGCGCGTCAAGAGCCAAGGTGCGTCCACCATCACCATGCAGGTGGCGCGCAACGTGTACCTGTCCACCGAGAAAACCTACACCCGCAAGATTTACGAAATCTTGCTGACCTACAAGCTCGAGCACATGCTGAGCAAGGACCAGATCCTTGAGATCTACATGAACCAGATCTTTTTGGGCAACCGGGCCTATGGTTTTGCCTCGGCCAGCGAGATTTATTTCGGCAAGCCGCTCAAGGACATCAGCATTGCCGAAGCGGCCATGCTGGCAGGTTTGCCCAAAGCGCCCTCGGCCTACAACCCCATCAGCAACCCCAAGCGTGCGCGCTCACGCCAGCTCTACATCATCGAGCGGATGGAGGACAACAAATACATCACCGCCGCGCAGGCCAAGGCGGCCAAAACCGAGCCCTTGAAGTTGCGCTCCTCGGCCGACAAGAACAACCTGCACGCCGAATACGTGGCCGAGACGGTGCGCCAAATGGTGTTTGCCCAATACGGCCCGGAGACCTACACGCGTGGCCTGAATGTCTACACCACCTTGCAATCAGGTGAGCAAAAAGCCGCTTACCGTGCTTTGCGTCAGGGCATCCTGGACTACGAGCGCCGCCAGATTTACCGGGGCCCCGAAAAGTTTGTGGACCTGCCCACCGACCCTAAAAAGCTCGACGAAGCCATCGACGAGGTGCTGGACGACCACCCGGACAACGGCGACTTGCTCTCGGCCGTGGTGCTCGAAGCCACCCCCCGCAAAGTGGTGGTGGTGCGCCAGAACGCCGAGCAGATCGAAGTCACCGGCGAAGGCTTGAAACCTGTGCAGTCTGGCCTGTCCGACAAGGCAGCCCCTGCCGTGCGCCTGCGCCGGGGTGCGGTGGTGCGCATCGCCCAAACCGCCAAAGGCGGCTGGGAAATCACCCAGCAGCCTGAAGTCGAAGGCGCTTTCGTGGCCGTGACACCGCAGACCGGGGCCATTCGTGCGCTGGTGGGCGGCTTCGACTATGCCAAGAACAAGTTCAACCACGTCACACAAGCCTGGCGTCAGCCGGGTTCGAGCTTCAAGCCCTTCATCTACTCTGCCGCCCTCGAAAAAGGCATCACCCCCGCCACCGTGGTGAACGACTCGCCCTTGTTCTTTGACAGCAGCGTCACCGGCGGCCAGCCTTGGGAGCCCAAGAACTACGACGGCACCTTTGACGGCCCGATGACTTTGCGCAAGGGCTTGGCCAAATCGAAAAACATGGTCTCCATTCGTGTGCTGCAAGCGGCGGGCACACGCCACACACAAGAGTGGATTGGGCATTTCGGCTTTGACGAAGAAAAACACCCCGCCTACCTCACCATGGCGCTGGGCGCGGGTTCGGTGACGCCCATGCAGATGGCCACCGGGTATTCGGTGTTTGCCAACAACGGCTTTCTGGTTCAACCGCACCTGATCACACGCATCTCTGACCCCAAAGGCAAATTGCTGGTCGACAGCCCCGCGCCCGCGCAACCCACCGAAGAGCAGCGCGCCATCCCCTCGCGCAATGCCTACGTGATGGGCAGCTTGCTGCAGGAAGTGACCCGCTCGGGCACGGCCGCGCGCGCGCAGGCCACCCTCAAACGACCCGATGTGTACGGCAAAACCGGCACCACCAACGACGCCATGGACGCCTGGTTTGCGGGCTACCAACCCAACTTGGCCGCGGTGGTGTGGATCGGTTACGACACGCCCCGCAAGCTGGGCGACCGCGAAACCGGTGGCGGCCTGAGCCTGCCGGTGTGGATCAGCTTCATGGAAACCGCGCTGCGCTCACAAGCCGTGACGGTGCCAGCGGTGCCCGAAGGCCTGGTTCAGGTGGGGGGCGAATGGCTCTTTGACGAATACGCCAACGGCGGTGGCGTGAAGTCGCTGGGCTTGGGCGACTCGCCAGCGTCAGGCGCCTCTGACGAGAAGCGGAAAATCCTGGACCTCTTCAAGAACTGAGGCCCCGAAGCAGCAGGGGGTCAGGCGCGAAAGGCCAGCGCCTGGCCGGACTGCTCGCTGGCGTAGCGGGACAGGCTGTCCCAGAACTCGCCTTGGCCCTTGGTGTCTTGCCACTGCGCACCGTCAAACTTGTAGTGAAAGCCGCCGCAGCGCGCCGCCAACCAGACTTCGTGCAGCGGCTTTTGCAGGTTGATCACGATCTGGCTGCGGTTGGCAAAGGTGATGGTGACCATGCCGCCCACGCGCTGGTTGTCCAAGTCGGCCTCGGTTTCGTCGTTGATGCGGTCGCAGCTGGCTTCCACGCCACTCAAGAGGCGCTCGGCCTGGTCCAGAAATTCAAGGTCGTTCATTACAATCGTTGCATGTTGAGAGTTCTGAAGATTCTAGTCATCGCCCAAGTCCTTGTGGCCTGTGCGGCGATGCTCGCGGCTTGCGGCCAAAAAGGCCCGCTCGTGCTGCCCCAAACCCCCGAGTCCGTGGGGCGGGCGACTTTGACCCAAACCCTCAACCCTTGGCACCCCGCTGCCCAACCCACACCTTCTGCTGCGACGGCCAAGCCTGCTGCCGTCAGCGCCTCTGAACCCAAACGCTGAACCATGACCGCTGACCTGACCGCCTCTGCCCTGCCGGGCCAACCTTTCATCGCCTACCAGGGCAGCGATCTGAGGGTCGAAGGCGTGCGCCTGGCCGACCTGGCCCGCACACACGGCACACCGCTGTTCGTGTACTCCAAGGCCGCCATGCTCTCGGCCCTGGCCGCCTACCAGCGCGGCTTTGCCGGACGCCAGGCGCAGATCTGCTACGCCATGAAGGCCAACTCCAGTCTGGCCGTGCTGCAGGTGTTTGCCGATGCCGGTTGCGGCTTTGACATCGTCTCGGGTGGTGAGCTTGCCCGCGTGCTGGCCGCAGGTGGCGACCCGGCCAAGGTCATCTTCTCGGGCGTAGGCAAGACCCGCGCCGAGATGAAACAGGCGCTGCAAGTGGGCATTGGCTGCTTCAACGTCGAGAGCGAAGCCGAGCTCGATGTGCTGAGCGAGGTGGCAGTCAGCCTGGGCAAACAAGCACCGGTCAGCCTGCGCGTGAACCCCAACGTCGACCCCAAGACGCACCCCTACATTTCGACGGGCCTCAAGGGCAACAAATTCGGCATCGCGCACGAAAGCGCCGTGCAGGTCTACCAGCACGCGGCCAGCCTGCCGGGCCTGAAGGTGGTGGGCATCGACTGCCACATCGGCTCGCAAATCACCGACACCACGCCCTACCTGGACGCGATGGACCGCATCCTCGATTTGGTTGCTGCCATTGAGTCGGCGGGCGTGCCCATCCACCACATCGACTTTGGCGGTGGCCTGGGCATCAACTACAACGGCGACACCCCGCCCGAGGCCGATGCCCTGTGGGCACAGCTGCTGGCCAAGCTGGACGCACGCGGCTACGGCCAGCGCCAGCTCATGATCGAGCCGGGCCGCTCGTTGGTGGGCAATGCCGGCGTGTGCCTGACCGAGGTCATGTACCTCAAGCCCGGCGAGCAAAAGAATTTTTGCATCGTCGACGCGGCCATGAACGACCTGCCGCGCCCGGCCATGTACCAGGCCTTCCACCAGATCGTGGCGGTGTCACCCCGCCAAGGCGAGGCCGTGGCCTACGACGTGGTCGGCCCGGTGTGCGAAAGCGGCGACTGGATCGGCCGTGACCGCCAATTGGTGGTGCAGGCCGGTGACGTGCTCGCTGTGCTGTCGGCCGGGGCGTATTGCATGAGCATGGCCAGCAACTACAACACCCGTGGCCGCGCCGCCGAAGTGTTGGTTGATGGCGACCAGGCCCACCTGATCCGCCAGCGCGAATCGGCGTTCGACACCTTTGCCCTCGAGCAACTGGTCGGCTGAACCCTGCCTCAAGCGCTGCGTTTTTTCAGCCGCTTGAGCACGCGCCAGCCCAGCAGCGCGGCAAGGATGGCGGCATAGACCAGTACCTCGCCATACAGGCGCTTGCCCGAGCGCATCCAAAAAAAGTGCACCACCGCCAGCACCGCTGCCGCGTACACAGCGCGATGCAAGGTCTGCCAGCGGGCCGCGCCCAACCAGCGGATGGCCCGGTTGAACGATGTGGCGGCCAGCGCCAGCAGCAGCACAAAAGCGCTGAAGCCCATCAGAATAAAAGGCCGCTTGGCGATGTCTATGCCCATGTCGCCCCAGTCCAACCCCATGTCAAACCACGCATAGCACAGCAGGTGCAAAGTGGCATAGCCAAAGGTGAGCAAGCCCAGCAAGCGGCGAAACCGTGCAAGCTCAGGCCAGCCCAGCACGGTGCGCAAGGGCGTGACCGCCAGTGTGACGCACAGGCCGCGCAAGGCCCAATCGCCGGTGGCACGGATCAAGGCTTCAGCCGGGTTGGCGCCCAGCTGATCGGTCAGCGTGCGCCACAGCAGCCAGCACAGCGGCAACAGGCCGATGGCGAGCAGCGCCCACCAGGCCGTGCGCGTGCGCAGCCAACCGCGCATCAGAAGAATTTCTTGAGGTCCATGCCCGCGTAGAGCTGGCCCACTTGCGCTTCGTAGCCGTTGAACATCTGCGTCTTGCGTTTTTTGGCGAGCAGGCCGTCCTCGCCGATGCGCCGCTCAGAGGCTTGGCTCCAGCGCGGGTGGTCCACCGTGGGGTTCACATTCGAATAAAAACCGTACTCCTGGGGCGCGGCCTTTTCCCAGGACGAGCGCGGCTGCTTGTCGGTGAAGCGGATCTTGACGATGCTCTTGCCGCTTTTGAAACCGTACTTCCATGGCACCACCAGGCGCACGGGCGCGCCGTTTTGCTTGGGCAACACTTCACCGTACATGCCGAAGGCCAGCAGGGTCAGTGGGTGCAGGGCTTCGTCCAGGCGCAGGCCTTCCACATAGGGCCAATCCAGCGCGCCGCCGCGCACGCCGGGCATGGTTTTCTCGTCGGCTTGGGTGATGAACTCCACATACTTCGCGCCAGGCTGGGGCTCCACCCGCTTGATGAGATCGGCCAGCGAATAACCCACCCACGGGATAACCATCGACCAGCCCTCCACGCAGCGCAGGCGGTAGACGCGCTCTTCCATGGCGCTGAGCTTCATCAGGTCTTCAAGGCCATAGCGGCCAGGCTTCTTGACCAGGCCTTCGATCTCGACCGTCCAGGGCTGGGTTTTGAGGGTGTGGGCGTACTTGGCCGGGTCGGACTTGTCGGTGCCGAACTCGTAGAAGTTGTTGTAGCTGCTCGCGTCTTTGTAGGCCGTGGGCTTGTCCATGACGTTGGCCCCAACCACCGCCGAGACAGAACCGGGCAAAGGCGCCAACACACCGGGGCGTGCAGTTTGCGCCAACGCTTCACGCCCGGCCCAGCCGCTGAGTGCCAGGCCCGCCGTGCCCGTAGCCAGCCCTTTGAGCAGCTCGCGGCGGCCGAGGTAGTGCGCCTGTGGCGTGATCTCGCTGTGATTCAAGTGGGTGAATCCGTTGTCGAGCGTGCGAATGAGCATGGCAAATTCCCTGGTGGTTTCAGCCGAAAACTCGGCAGAGGTTTGAATTGTGACCCCGATCTGTTCGCTCTGCAGACAGATCGGGTGACACGCCCGAGCCCATGGTCACAAGGTGCCGTAGCTGTGCAAACCGCTCAGGAACATGTTGACGCCCAAAAAGGCAAAGGTAGTCACGGCCAGTCCCGACAAAGCCCACCACGCGGCCACGGTGCCGCGCAGGCCCTTCATGAGGCGCATGTGCAGCCAGGCGGCGTAGTTGAGCCAGACGATCAGGGCCCAGGTCTCTTTCGGGTCCCAGCTCCAGTAACCGCCCCAGGCCTCGGCCGCCCACAGCGCGCCCAGCACGGTGGCGATGGTGAAAAACGCAAAGCCCACGGCGATGGCCTTGTACATCACATCGTCCAGGATCTCGGGCGCAGGCAAGCGCTCGGCGATGCGGCGGCGCCCCAGCAAAATGCCAGCGGCGATCAGGGCAGAGATGGCGGCATACACCACCCAATAGCTGCCACCGGTCTGGGCAATACCGCGCTGACGGAAGGCAATGGGCACAAAGCACAGCGCCACGCCCAGGAGCCAGATCGGCGTCAGGCGCAGCCAGCGGGTCTCGTCGGCTTGCTGCTTGATGAGGTAAGCAAAGGCCACCATGGCCGACAGGGCAAAGGTGCCGTAGCCAATGAAGTTGGCGGGCACATGCAGCTTCATCCACCAGCTCTTGAGCGCAGGCACCAGCGGCTGGATCTCGTGCGCCTCGCGCACCAGCGTGTACCACAGCAAAAAGCCCACTGCTGCGCTGACCACCAGCATCACAAACGCCCCCAGCGCACGGGTTTGGTAGTGGTCTTCGTAGTACAGATAAAAGGTCGCTGTGATCCAACAAAACATGACGAACACTTCGTACAAGTTGCTCACCGGGATGTGACCGATGTCCGGGCCGATCAGGTAACTCTCATACCAGCGCGCCATGGTGCCCACCAGCGCCAGCACCACCGCCACCCAGGCCATGCGCGAGCCCAGGGTTTCGAGCGCGTCGCGCTGGCCACGGATGAACATGCCGCCCCAATAGAACACGGTGCTGATGAAAAACAGCATGCTCATCCACAGGATGGCCGACTGGCTGGAGAGGAAGTACTTGAGGCCAAAAACCGTGTCGGCCCGCGCCAGATCGCCCTGGTAGCTGTACACCGCGAGCAAGGAAAACACCGCCACCGCCACCATCAAGTGGCGCAGCGGACGCCAAAACCAAGCCAACCACACAGCCGCAGGCCAAGCGCAGACCAGGATGGCTTTTTCATAGACATCCATCGCCTGCTGGTAGTTGGCAAAGGCGAACACCATGCCCACCAGGGCCAGCAGGGCAAAGCCCCAGTCGGCCAGGCTGCGGCGGGAAAAGAAACCAGGGTTCAGGGTGACAGTCGTGTTCATGCAGCGTTCTCCGGGGCCGTGGGGCGTGCCAACAGGCGGGTCTTGAGTTGTTCAAATTCGCGGTCGGCATCCATCGTCTTGCGGTTCGACGACAAGGCCATCACGGCTTGCGCGCCCTCACCCGCTGGCGTGAGCCAAATCCACAGGCGGCGCTCGCGCACATAGAGCATGGCGAACACGCCCAAAATCAACAGGGCGCAGCCGAGGTAGACCACCGTTTTTCCGGGGGCTCGCGCCACCTGGAACACGCTGGCCTGCACCTGCGTGAAGTCCTTGAGCATCAGCGCCATCGGCGCGGTGTACAGCGGCGCGTCGCTCAGCGCCAACACCGCCTGGCCCATGAAGCCTTGCAACTTGTCCTGTGGCAGGGGCGGGACTCGGGCCTGTTCGCGGGCCACGGCATCCAGTGACACCAGCACGCCGTTCAGAATGCGCACCAGCATCTCGCCTGCACGGGCGCGCTCGGCCTCGGGCACATTGCTTTCCATGAAGTTGGCCAGGGCTTGCAAACCCGCCACGGCTTGCCCCTTGCCCGGTTCAAGCCCGGCAAACAGACCCAAAGCGCGGGTGGCCGAATCGGCCAGCGGCTTGGCCAGGTCAGGGCGCTTGGGGTCCACGGCTTGCCGGGCATAACGCTGCACGGCCTGCTCACGCAGCTCAGGCGACTGCAAGGCCGCGCGCAGGCGCACAAAGCCGTCCATGCTGGCTTTTTCATCGGCGGGCACGCGCATGTAACGGTAGGCTTCGCCCGGGTTGTCGCGCATGCCCAGCAAGAACACCGCCTGGCCGTCACCCATGTCCACGGGCGCCATGTAGTTGTTGTACTCGTGGGCCTGACCAGCGGCGTCACGCAGCTTGTAGCTCACACTCGGGCCGATGTTGCGCAGCTCTTTTTTGGTGGAGGTTTTGTGACCCGAGCCCAGGCGGCCTTCGATGGTTTCGCGCAGGTTGACGGCGCGCACATCGACCGCCGTCTCGCTACCGCGCCCGGCGTCGGCAAAGTTCTCGACGTTGATGACCCGCAGGCCCGTGAATTCGAGCCGCAACTTGTCCTGGCCGTTGGTCAGCTCGGTGCTGCTGCCAATGATGCCGTCCACCTCAAACGGTTTGCTGGCCGCGGTCATGGGCACGGCTTGCAGCTTGACGGTGGAGCCGCCATCGTCGAAGCTGGATTGGTAAATCTCGATGCCTTTGAAGTTGGCCGGGTGGTTGACCTCGACGCGGGCCTCTTGTTTGTCGCCCGTGGCCTTGTCGTGGATCACGATGTCGCTGGCAAACAGCTTGGGCATGCCGGTCGAGTAGTACTCGACGATGAATTTTTTGAGCTCGATGGCAAAGGGCAAGTCCTGCAGCAAGATGCCGTCCGACTGACTCAAGATCGCGGTGCTCGAAGCGGTGTTTTCGGCCACCATCAGGTTGCCGCGAAAGGTGGGGTTGCGTTCAGACAGGCGGTGCTGCGCAGGCACATCGGCGATCAAGCCGCCACCGTTGTAAACCGACTTGCCGCCAAACAGCATTTGGGCGCGCACGACCAGGTCGCCGTCCAGCAAGCCGCCCACGCACACCAGCACGATGGCCGAGTGCGCCGCGATGTAGCCGATCTTGTTGGCCGCACCCGCCTTGGCCGCCAGCATCCAGCCGGTGCCTTGTGGGGTCTCGCGCGACTGCAGCTTGACCTTCCAGCCGCCCGTGGCCAGCAACTGGCCCAGGCGTTGTGCTGCGGCTTGCGGGGTGTCGGCCAGCAGGCCTTCGGCCTTGTGGTGGAAGGCCTTGAGGCTTTGCTCACGGATGTTTTCTTTGTAGGCCTTGAGGTCGGCGAAGATCTTGGGGGCGTTGCGGGCAATGCACAAGCTGGTGCTGGTGACCAGAAACGCCAGGATCAACATGAACCACCACGCGCTGTAAACCGAATAGAGGCTGAACGCACCAAACACCTCGGCCCAAAAAGGGCCGAATTGGTTGACGTAATTGGGCAGTGGTTCGTGCTGCTTGAGCACGGTGCCGATCACCGAAGCGATGCAAATGACCGTCAACAAGGAGATGGCAAATCGCATCGACGACAGCAGCTCCACCAGAGCGCGCCAAAGGGCCGAGCCCCGCTTGAGTTCAAGACCTTGGGAGGAAACAGTCATCGTGTCAAAGTCAAACAGACAAACAAAAAGCGGGACTGGGCCCGCTCAAAAACAACAGGCCGGAAAACCGGCCTGCTGGTGGAGGCCCTGCGCACAGGAGCCCCGATTGTGTCCCAGTCAGCAGATGCCGACTGAAACCCCTTGAACACTGGGGCTAACCCAGCAGACCCAAGGGGCATGTGCTTCAGCGCAGGCCAGCGATGTAATCGGCCACCGCTTTGATTTCGCGGTCGTTCATCTTGGCGGCCACACCGGTCATCTGGGCGCTGTTCTTGCGAACACCGTCACGGAACGAAGTCAGCTGGGCTGTCGTGTAGTCGGCGTGCTGGCCAGACAAACGGGGGTACTGGGCCGGGATACCTGCGCCATTGGGCGAATGGCAACCCGCGCAAGCGGCAATTTGGCGGTCGGCAATGCCACCGCGGTAAATGCGCTCGCCCAAGGCCACGGTGTCTTTGTCTTTGGCGAAACCGGCTTTGGCTTGCTTGGAGCCGAGCCAGTAAGCGATGTTGCGCATGTCATCGTCGCTCAGCGCTGCGACCATGCCGCTCATCACCGCGTTGGCACGTTTGCCGGACTTGAATTCCTGCAGCTGCTTGACCAGGTACTCTGGGTGCTGCTGGGCCAGTTTGGGGTTCACTGGCGTGGTGGAATTGCCGTCAGCGGCGTGGCAGGCGGCGCA
>CANBTZ010000017.1 GCA_947372495.1 Comamonadaceae bacterium
CAATGAAGAACCGCAATCGAAACACCAGTACACCGGCTTCAAGCCACGGTAAACAAAACCGCGCTCGATCACGCGCTTAAACGCGCGGATTTCACCGGCTTCGTTGGCAAAGTCCATGGTGCGGTAAGGGCGCTCCCAGTCGCCCAGCACGCCCAGGCGCTTGAAGTCTTCGCGCTGCTGGTTGATTTGCTCGGTGGCAAAGGCGCGGCTTTTGGCCTGCATGTCGTCACGGCTCAGGTTGCGGCCGTGCAGTTTTTCGATGGCGTTTTCGATCGGCAAGCCGTGGCAGTCCCAACCAGGGATGTATTGCGCATCAAAGCCAGCGAGTTGCTTGGACTTGACGATCATGTCTTTGAGCACTTTGTTGAGTGCATGACCGATGTGCAGCTTGCCGTTGGCATAGGGCGGGCCGTCGTGCAGCACGAACAGCGGGGCACCCTGGCGGGCGGCACGCAGTTTTTTGTAGAGGCCGCCTTCGTTCCAGTCTTTGACCCAGCCCGGTTCGCGCTTGGGCAGGTCGCCTCGCATCGGGAACGGGGTGTCCATCATGTTGATGCGGGTGTCGGGGTTCTGGTCTTTGTCGGTCATGGTGCTTCAAGTCGAGAGGGCTTCGACAAGCTCAGCCCGAGCGGCTTGCCGTTCGGAGAGAAATGGGAGAGGGGTGGGCCGTTTTTTCGTTCGCCCTGAGCCTGTCGAAGGGCAGCAAACGAGGGCCGGAGCGTCAAATTCGGTCGCGGGTGGTTTGGCGGTGGGTCTCGCTGTGGCGCGAAGCAAACCACGCGTGCGCGTCGTCGCAGTCCTGGGCGATGCCTTTTGTCAGGGCGTCCAGACCGTCGTATTTGAGCTCGTCGTGTAGTTTGTGCAGCAAGTCCACCCGAATGATTTTACCGTAGCCCCCCTCGGCCCCCAGATGGGCGGGCCAGTCGAAGGCATGGGTCTCCAGCAGCACGCGCCCGCCGTTGACGTCATTCGGGTCCAGCGAGGGGCGAATGCCCAGATTGGCCACGCCCCGCAAGGGCTGATCGGCCAGGCCGTGCACCTGCACCACAAAGATGCCGCTGGCGGCGGGTTTCCAGTGCGAAAAACGCAAATTCAGCGTGCGAAAGCCGTCGCCAGCGCCTTCGGCCGTGGCGGCCAGCTCGCGCCCGAGCTTGCGTCCGTGCACCACATGGCCGCTGATGCTGTAGGGGCGGCCCAGCAGGGCCTGCACTGCTGGCAGATCGCCTTTGGCCAGCGCATCGCGCACGGCCGAACTGGACACGCGCAGGCCACGCACCTCGTAGCTGTTCATGCGCGCCACATCAAAGCCCAAGCGCTGGCCCGCGGCGTCGAGCATGGCGTAGTCGCCTGCGCGTTGGGCCCCAAAGCGGAAATCGTCACCCACCAGCACATAGCGCACGCCCAAGCCCTGGACCAACACCTGTTGGATGAAGTCTTCGGGCGACTGGCTCGCCAGACGCGCGTCAAAAGGCACCACCACCACTTGGTCGACCCCGCAGCGCTCGAGTTCTTGCAGTTTGTCACGCAGCGTCGCGATTCGGGCCGGAGCCAGCTCGGGTTTGTTCAGGGCCTTGGCGAAGTAGTCGCGCGGGTGGGGCTCGAAGGTCATCACGCAGCTGGGCACGCCTCGGTGGGCGGCTTCGCTGCGCAAGAGCGCCAGCATGGCCTGGTGGCCCCGGTGCACGCCATCGAAGTTGCCGATGGTCAAAGCGCAGGCGGGGGCCAGGTCGGGGTGGTGAAAACCGCGGAAAACCTTCATGGCGATGGTGGAGCGTTGGGTCTTGACTTGGGGCATTGGCCCTTTGTCATGGAGTTGAGAAACCTAGAGGGTATATTGTGACTGAGCCCGATCCTCTCAAGCCCGGCCCTTTGCCGAGCTTGTCTGGACCGAGACAGTCCCCATCCTTTTCAGTGCTTGCATCTGTTGCCAGGAGTCGTGTGTGAAGGTCTTGAAACTCTCTGCCCAAGGGCTGCCCCAGTCGTGGATCACGCTGGAGCAAGCGGTCACCCATTACGCGGCCGACGATGTGCGCTGGGAAGCAGGCCAGCAAGTGGCGGTCTTTCGCGGGGGCCACAACGCGGTCACGGGCGAGCAGTCCATCATCAAGGTCAACAGCATCATCGGCACCCAGGGTGTGCCGCGCATCAACCCGTTTGATTTGTGTTCCGGTCTGACCAATCCCAAATTGTTTGCCAGAGACCGCTGTGTGTGCGCGTATTGCGGTTGCACTTTCCATGAGTCGATCCTGACCCGCGAGCATATTGTTCCTGTCTGCCAAAAAGGCCCGGACCATTGGATGAATGTGGTGACTGCCTGCCGCTCGTGCAACCACCGCAAAAGCAGTCGGACCCCCGAGCAGGCCAACATGCCTTTGCTGTATGCGCCCTATGTGCCGAGCCTGTGGGAGGACTTCATCTTGCGCAACCGCCGCATCCTGAGTGACCAAATGGCGTTTTTGATGGCGCATGTGCCCAAAACATCGCGCCTGATGGTCTGAAGCCAGAAAGAAAAAGGGCTCCTTGCGGAGCCCTTGTTCATTCAGAGTGCTGGCCGTTCAGGCGAACACGCCCGCCGTGTCTTGCATGCGGTCCGAGACTTCACCCAGCTGGTGCAAGGTATCGCCAAACGTCATGTCCAGCTGCGTCAATTTCTTGAAGTAGTGGCTCACGATGTATTCGTCGGTCACGGCAATGCCGCCGTGCAGCTGCACGGCTTGCTGGCCGATGAAGCGCATGGACACGCCCAGCTGGTACTTGGCGCGGGCCATGGCGCGGCGGCGCTCTTCGGCTGGCGCATGCAGCTTGAGCGTGGCGTAGTAGCTCATCGAGCGGGCCAATTCGAGCTGCATTTTCATGTCGGAGACGCGGTGGCGCAGGGCCTGGAAGCTGGCAATCACCACACCGAACTGTTTGCGGGTGTTGAGGTAGTCCACGGTGATGGCCAGGGTCTTGTCCATCACGCCGACGGCTTCAGCACACACACTGGCGATGCCGATGTCCACGGCTTCTTCGAGCGCGGTCAGGCCGTTCAGGGTGATCAGCTGGGCTGCCGCTTTGTTCAGCACCACTTCGGCGGCGCGTGAGCCGTCTTGCGTGACGTAGGCCTGGGTGCTGACACCGCTGGCGCTGCGCTCGACCAGGAAAAGGGCGATCTGGCCCCCATTTTGGCCATTCACCATGGCGGGCACCACAAAGGCGTCGGCCTGGTCACCCACTGCCACCACGCTCTTGGTGCCTGTCACAGTCCAGGCACCACCGGACTCGCTGGCCTGTGCAGCGCAGCGGTTCAGTTGGTAACGTGCAGCGCGCTCTTGGTGTGCCAGCACGACGATGGCTTCACCACTGGCCATGCGGGGCAGCCATGCGGCTTGCAGAGCAGCAGGCGCGTGGGTCTGCAGCGTGGCGCTGGTGATCAGGGTTTGGGTCAGGGGCTCGAGCACGATGCCGCGGCCGAGCTCTTCCATGGTGACCATGGCTTCGGTGGGGCCCAGCCCCAAGCCACCGTTGTCTTCGCTCACATACAGGCCCGTCAGGCCCAGTTCGGCCAGCTCGGTGTAGGCGGCGCGGTCAAAACCGCCAGCGGCCACGATGGCGCGGCGACGGTCAAAGTCGTAGCCCTTGTCCACCCATTTGCGCACCGCATCGCGCAGTTGTTCTTGGTCGTCAGAAAAATCGAAATCCATGTGCTTGTCTCCTTAACCCAGAACTGTCTGGGCGACGATGTTGCGTTGCACTTCGTTGCTGCCGCCGTAGATGGTGGTCTTGCGCATGTTGAAGTAGTTGGAGGCCAGTGGCGCATTGGCCAGCGTGCCGCCTGGGAAGTTGCCTTGCCAGCCCGCTTCCATGGCTTCGAAGATGTAGGGCAGGCTGAAGGGCCCTGCGGCTTGCATCATCAGTTCGGTGTAACGCTGCTGGATTTCGCTGCCCTTGATCTTCAAGAGGCCCGCAATGTCGAGAGAGTTCTTGCCGGACTTTTCGGCCGAGAGGACCCGCAGCACCAGCATTTCGAGGGCGACGATGTCGACTTCGAGTTTGGCGATTTCGTCGCGGAAGCGCAGGTCGTCGTACACGCCTTCGGCTTTGGCGATGCGCTTCAAGCGCTCCAGTTCGCGCTTGGCACGGTTCACGTCGGCGATGTTGGTGCGCTCGTGCGCCAGCAGGTGCTTGGCGTAGTTCCAGCCCTTGTTTTCTTCGCCAATCAGGTTCTCGGCAGGCACTTCGACGTTGTCAAACCAGACTTCGTTGACCTCGCACTCGCCGTCGAGCAGCTTGATCGGGCGCACGGTGATGCCGGGCGACTTCATGTCGATCAACAAGAAGGAAATGCCGGTTTGTGGCTTGCCTTCGGTGCTGGTGCGCACCAAGCAGAAAATCCACTCGCCAAACTGGCCCAGCGTGGTCCAGGTCTTCTGGCCGTTGACGATGTATTTGTCACCCACGCGCTCGGCGTGGGTTTTCAGGGACGCCAAATCAGAGCCGGAGCCCGGCTCGCTATAGCCTTGGCTCCACCAGACTTCGCCGCTGGCGATGCCGGGCAAAAAGCGCTGCTGTTGCTCGGCATTGCCGAAGGTCATGATGACCGGGGCCACCATCACGGGGCCGAAAGGAATGATGCGCGGTGCACCTGCGAGTGCGCACTCTTCTTCAAACAGGTGTTTTTGGACGGCGGTCCAGCCGGGGCCGCCAAACTGGGTGGGCCAACCGTAGCCCAGCCAGCCTTTTTTGCCCAGGATCTTGGCCCAGGATTGCATGTCGTCACGCGTCAGGCGCATGGCGTTGTGCACTTTGGTCGAAAGTTCGGTCGGCAAGTTTGCCTTGACCCAGGTGCGAACTTCGTCGCGGAACGCGAGTTCTTCGGGGGTGAATGCCAAATCCATGAGAGGCGGTCTCCGGTGTTGCTGACCCAGACGGGATGTGCTGGATCAAAAAATAAAACGAACGTGCTTTTTAGCATGTTGAGCCGTGTTTGGGATGTCCTGACTGCGACAAAAAGTGGCAAGTTTGAACTTTGGAGACACCCGCCCGGCCCGATTCAGGGGCCTCGGGCTGCAGGGATAATCTGGGCTTCACATGAAAAACATCGTCATCCTGATTTCCGGCTCGGGCTCCAACATGGCTGCCATCGTGCGCCGGGCCCAACAAGAACAATGGTCTGAACGCCTGCACACCAGGGTGAGCGCCGTGATCAGCAACAAGGCCGATGCCCAAGGGCTGGACTTTGCGCGGCAGCAGGGCATCGCTACAGCGGTGCTGGACCACAAGGCGTTTGACAGCCGGGAGGCTTTTGACGCGGCCCTGATGGCCGAGATCGACCGCTTTGAACCCTCGCTGCTCGTGCTGGCGGGGTTCATGCGCATCCTGACGCCCGGTTTTGTGGCGCATTACGCAGGGCGACTGCTCAACATCCACCCGTCTTTGTTGCCGGCTTTCACTGGCCTGAACACGCACCAGCGGGCCATCGATGCGGGTTGCCGATTCGCCGGGGCCACGGTCCATCAAGTGACCTCGGAGCTGGACCATGGGGCCATCCTGGCGCAGGCGGTGGTGCCGGTGTTGCCCGACGACACGGCAGACAGCCTGGCAGCACGGGTGTTGACCCAAGAGCACCGAATTTACCCCGAGGCCGTGGCGGCCTGGCTTCGCGGCCAGGGCTGAGCGGCCTCAGTCGCCCACGCGGGCGAAGCGAGGCTGGACTTGGCCGTCAATGTCCACGCTTTCGCTGAACATGGCGGCGGGCCTGACCCACAGCCCTTGCTGGCCATACAGCGCTTGGTAGAGCGTCATCGGCTCCAGACTCTCGCTGTGGCGCACGGTGCCCATCACGCGGTACAGGCCGCCTTTGTAGTGGCGGTACAAGCCTAGGGGTGTTTCAATCAGTGCGGGCAGGTCGTCGTCGTTCATGGGCAGGCAGGGATGGGACAATACGGCCTATGCATCCTAAAGCCCTTTTGGACGCCTGCGCCGACCTGGTCAGGCTTTGTCTTCAGTTCGACCACCCCGCCGACGCGGTGGTGTCCCGTTATTTCCGTGAGCACCGCTCACTCGGACCGCGCGAGCGGGCCACGCTGGCAGAGACCGCTTTTGCTGTCCTGCGCAAAAAACTTTTGTTCGAGCAACTGGCCCGCTCGGGCAGCGGCCCCAAAGAGCGCAAGCTGGCCATTTTGGGTTTTGCCGGTCCGCGTGATTTCCTGAGGGGTGCTTTGAACGACACCGAGCAGGCTTGGTTGGACGCGTGCAACCGCATCCCACATTCAGACTTGCTGGCGCCCCACCGCCACAACCTGCCCGAATGGATGGCGCAGGCCTTGCAGGCGCAGCTGGGCGACGACTTCTGGGCGCTGGCCGAGAACATGCAGCAGCCCGCACCACTTGACCTGCGAGTGAACACGTTTCAAATCAAGCGCAACGAAGTACAAAAAGAATTGGTCAAGGCAGGTATTGCTTGCGAGCCAACGCCGTATTCGCCTTGGGGTTTGCGTTTGCAGGGCAAACCAGCCTTGCAAAAGACCGATGCCTTTACCCGTGGTGCCATCGAGGTGCAGGACGAAGGCTCGCAGTTGCTGGCCTTGCTGGTCGACGCCCACCGGGGCGAGATGGTGGTGGACTTTTGCGCAGGCGCGGGCGGCAAGACGCTGGCGCTGGGTGCGTCCATGCGCAGCACCGGGCGGCTGTATGCCTTCGATGTGTCTGCGCACCGCTTGGAGGCCCTCAAGCCTCGGCTGGCCCGCAGCGGCTTGTCGAACGTGCATCCAGCGGCCATCGCCCACGAGCGCGACGAGCGCATCAAGCGGCTGGCGGGCAAGATCGACCGGGTGCTGGTCGATGCGCCTTGCTCGGGGCTGGGCACTTTGCGGCGCAACCCTGACCTCAAATGGCGTCAAACCGAAAAGGCCGTGGCCGAACTCACGGCCAAGCAGACCGCCATCCTGGACAGCGCAGCCCGCCTGGTGAAATCCGGTGGCCGTTTGGTCTATGCCACTTGCAGCGTCTTGCCTCAAGAAAACGAGTTGATCGCGCAGGCGTTCAGCCAAGCGCACCCGGACTTTGTGCCGCTCAATGCGGCTCAGACACTGGCGCAACTGAAGGTGGAAGGCGCTGCCGGTTTGTGCACCGAGGGCGGTGACTATTTGCGGCTGTGGCCGCATCGGCACGCCACAGACGGATTCTTTGCAGCAGCCTGGGTCCGTAAGTGAATCCTTTGTGATGCTTAATAAGGCCATCCTCCCCGTAAAACTGTCTTTTTCCGGGCAAAAAACTTAAAATGCGCTGTTGCCTGCACAAGGCGTTAATGAAAGTCTGAATTCATGTTGTTGCCTGACTGGGCCTTTTTAGATGCCCTGATTGACTGGATGGGCCACGGTTTGTTCAACCTGGCTTGGTGGCAGGTGCTGCTGATCACGCTGGGCATGACCCACATCACCATCGCGGGCGTCACGATTTACCTGCACCGCCATTCGGCGCACCGTGCCCTGGACCTGCACCCGATCGTCTCCCACTTTTTCCGTTTCTGGTTGTGGTTGACCACAGGCCAGGTGACCAAAGAGTGGACAGCAATCCACCGCAAGCACCACGCCAAGTGCGAGCGCGAAGGCGATCCGCACAGCCCGGTGGTTTACGGCATCAAAACCGTGTTTTGGAAAGGTGCCGAGTTGTACCGCACCGAAGCCAAGAACCAGGAAACCCTGGCGCGCTACGGCCACAACACGCCCAACGATTGGGTCGAGCGCCATGTTTACACAGGCCGCTCGGCCTGGGGCGTGAGCCTGATGCTGGTCATCGATGTGGCCCTGTTCGGCTTTCTGGGGCTGACGGTTTGGGCAGTGCAGATGGCCTGGATTCCGATCACGGCCGCTGGCATCATCAATGGCATTGGCCACTGGTGGGGCTACCGCAACTTTGAAGCACAAGACGCGAGCACCAACATCTCGCCTTGGGGCATCATCATTGGCGGTGAAGAGTTGCACAACAACCACCACACTTACCCCACCTCGGCCAAGCTGTCGGTCAAGCCCTATGAGTTCGACATTGGCTGGATGTACATCACCATCTTGCAGTCCATCGGCCTGGCCCATGTGAAGAAGACGCCGCCGCGTCTGGCGTATGGCGACATCCAGCCTGTGGCCGATGAAAAGACCCTCGAAGCTTTGATTGCCAACCGCTACGAAGTGATGGCCAATTACGCTCGCAATCTGCGCGCTGTGTGGGCGCAAGAGGCGGCCAAGGTCAAGCTGGACGCGAATGTGATCAAGGCCGCCAACCGCTGGTTGCACCGTGACGCTGAGAAGGTGCCGACCGATGTGGTGGCCAAGCTCGAACGTGCCTTGGCGGCCAGCCCGGCCCTCGACAAGATGGTGCAGATGCGTGAAGAGTTGCGCCAGATCTGGCACAACACCTCGCATTCGCGCGAGCAACTGGCGATGGACCTGCAAGCCTGGTGCCGCCGTGCCGAAGAGAGTGGCATCGCTGCTTTGCGTGACTTCTCGGTGAAGCTGCGTGCAGTGCGGATGCAGACGGCCTGACATGCCGCGTGCGCAGGCCTCGGGTGACCGGGGCTTGCTGCTCACAGAGGCGCTTCGCTTTATCGCATCGCCTCCATCATCCCAGGTCACACCAGACCATAAAAAAACCCGCTGAAATCAGCGGGTTTTTTGTTGGGGTGGGCCGAATTACTTCAGCTTCACTTCCTTGTATTCCACGTGCTTGCGAGCTTTGGGATCAAACTTCATGATCGCCATTTTCTCGGGCATGGTTTTCTTGTTTTTGCTGGTCGTGTAGAAATGACCAGTACCAGCTGTGGACTCCAGCTTGATTTTTTCGCGTCCGCCTTTGCTTGCCATGATGTGCAGCTCCTATAAGTCAGGGTTTAGGCTTGGCCGCGTGCGCGCAGGTCTGCGAGCACGGAGTCGATGCCGTTTTTGTCGATCAGGCGAAGGGCGGCGCTGGAAACGCGCAGACGCACCCAACGGTTTTCGCTCTCGACCCAGAAACGACGGTATTGCAGGTTCGGCAGGAACCGGCGCTTTGTTTTGTTGTTGGCGTGGGAAACGTTGTTCCCAGTCATTGGGCCTTTGCCCGTTACTTCGCAAACGCGTGCCATGTGGACACTCCGATACTTTTTCTAACAGCTGCTGCCGATGTGTTCTTGCGGATTTGCATGAACATGGCGCTTCAGCCTCACCTCGCCAAGAAGGGTGGCGGTATCCCCAGATCGCTGATTCTGTGGTTCCCACGCAGTGGGCAGATCCAGCAAAGCCTTGAATTATAACGAAAAAACAAGGGGTGTCGCAAGCGACCCCCTCGAGGAGAGGCCAATCAGCCGTTTTGCTGTTCCAGGAAGCGCTGTGCGTCCAGCGCGGCCATGCAGCCTGTGCCGGCGCTGGTGATGGCTTGGCGGTAGACGTGGTCTTGCACGTCACCCGCAGCAAACACGCCGGGCACCGAAGTCTGGGTGGCAAAGCCCTTCAAGCCACCTTGCGTCACGATGTAGCCGTTTTCCAGCTCCAGCTGGCCTTTGAAAATGTCGGTGTTGGGTGAGTGGCCAATGGCGATGAAGCAGCCTTGGAGCTTGAGGTCTTCGGTGCTGCCGTCGCTGGTGTTTTTCAGTCGCACGCCGGTCACGCCTGTCTCGTCACCCAGCACTTCGTCCAGTGTTTTGAAGGTTTTGAGCTCGATTTTTCCAGCGGCGACCTTGTCCATCAGCTTGTCCACCAAAATTGGCTCGGCCTTGAATTTGTCACGGCGGTGGATCAGGTAGACCTTGCTGGCGATGTTGGACAGGTACAGGGCTTCCTCGACGGCGGTGTTGCCGCCGCCAACCACGCAGCAGACCTGTTCACGGTAAAAGAAACCGTCGCAGGTGGCGCAACCGCTCACGCCGCGGCCCATGAAGGCTTCTTCAGAGGGCAGGCCCAGGTATTGGGCCGATGCGCCCGTGGCGATGATCAGGCTGTCGCAGGTATAGGTGCCACTGTCGCCGGTCAGCGTGAATGGGCGCTGCTCAAGGTTCACCGTGTGGATGTGGTCAAACACGATCTGGGTCTTGAAGCGCTCGGCATGTTCCTGAAAGCGCTGCATCAGCTCTGGGCCTTGAACGCCGTGCACGTCAGCGGGCCAGTTGTCGACTTCTGTGGTGGTCATCAACTGACCGCCTTGGGCCATGCCGGTGATCAAAAGGGGCTGCAGGTTGGCTCGGGCAGCATAAACAGCGGCGGTGTAGCCTGCAGGGCCGGAGCCGAGGATGAGGACTTTGGCGTGTTGTGTGGTGACAGTCATGGCGGTATCCGGACGGGTTGGCATGGACCGAGGGTGATCCTTTAAGGCTCGATTGTAAGAAACTGGGCAAAGCCAAGGCTTGCGTACGGTCAAGCTGGCCCGCTGATCGGGTAAGCTTCGCCTTGAAATATGAGCTATTCCCTGCATACATTGACCCACCCGGTGGACGCCCCTGAGGTCAGCGAAGAACCCCGTAACCTCTGGGTGCGTTTTGCGCTCGAGTTCAGCCTGGTGCTCGGTGCCGCCTGTCTGGTGCTGGTTTTTCTTTCGCTGATCAGTTACCAAGTGACCGATGCGGCGTGGTCCACTTCGGGCGCTTCGCCTCAGCTGCACAACTGGGTGGGCCGATTGGGCGCTTGGCTGGCCGACTTGGCTTACTTCTCGCTGGGCTACTCGGCATGGTGGTGCTGGGCGGCCGGATTGCGCGCTTGGTTGGTGGGCTTTGCGCGTTGGCTGCGCGGTGGCTCCGAGATGGATGGCCAGCGTCAGCCAGAAAGCCGTTCACGTGCTTGGTTATTCTGTTTGGGTCTGGCGGTGGTCTTGCTTTGCAGCACCAGTCTGGAATGGAGCCGTCTTTATCGCCTTGAGGGCCATCTGCCTGGGGCCAGTGGTGGGGCGCTGGGCTACCTTGTGGGCATGCAGGCCATGCACTGGTTGGGTTTCACAGGCTCGGCTTTGGTCGCGATCTTTGGCTTGGTCCTTGGTTTATCCACCGTGTTCCGTTTCTCTTGGGGCCAGTTGGCCGAGACCATTGGTGGGTCGATTGACAACTTGATTCGCTCGCGTCACGTCAAACGCGAGATCGAAGAAGACCTGGCCATGGGCCAGCAAGCCTTGCGCGAACGCGAACTAAGCCAGACTGACCAGCCGGTCGAACCGCAGTGGGACATGGATGCTGCACTCATGCTGGAGCCGTCGGGCATCGAGGGTCAAATGGAGTTGGCGCCCCTGCCGGTGCCTCCGCCCGTGATCCCACCTCGTGTGATTGAAACTGCGGTGGTCGACGTACCGCGCAGCGAGCGGGTCGTCAAGGAAAAGCAAAAACCGTTGTTCAACGAATTGCCCGACAGCAAGCTGCCCCAAGTGGACTTGCTCGATGCCATCACGCTGCGCCAAGAAACGGTCTCGCATGAAACGCTGGAGATGACCAGCCGATTGATCGAGAAAAAGCTCAAGGATTTCGGTGTCGAAGTCCGCGTGGTGGCCGCAGCACCTGGCCCGGTGATCACGCGCTACGAGATCGAACCGGCCACAGGCGTCAAAGGTTCGCAGGTGGTGAACTTGGCCAAGGATTTGGCGCGTTCGCTCAGCCTGGTGTCGATCCGTGTCATCGAGACCATCCCGGGCAAAAACTTCATGGCACTCGAGTTGCCCAACGCCAAGCGCCAGTCGATCAAACTGAGCGAAATTCTGGGCTCGCAGGTCTACCACGAAGCCAAATCCATGCTCACCATGGGCTTGGGCAAAGACATCGTAGGCAACCCGGTGGTGGCCGATCTGGCGAAGATGCCGCACGTGTTGGTGGCCGGCACCACGGGCTCTGGCAAATCGGTCGGTATCAACGCCATGATTTTGTCGCTGCTCTACAAGGCCGAAGCGCGTGATGTGCGTTTGCTGATGATCGACCCCAAGATGCTCGAGATGTCGGTTTACGAAGGCATTCCGCACTTGTTGGCCCCCGTGGTGACCGACATGCGCCAAGCTGCGCATGGTCTGAATTGGTGTGTGGCCGAAATGGAAAAGCGCTACAAACTCATGAGCAAGATGGGCGTGCGCAACTTGGCTGGGTACAACGTCAAGATCGACGAGGCCACCGCCCGCGAAGAGTTCATCTACAACCCCTTCAGCCTGACGCCAGATGATCCAGAGCCGCTCAAGCGCTTGCCGCACATTGTGGTGGTGATCGACGAGTTGGCCGACCTGATGATGGTGGTGGGCAAGAAGATCGAAGAGCTGATTGCCCGCTTGGCCCAGAAGGCCCGAGCTGCAGGCATCCATTTGATTTTGGCCACCCAGCGCCCCAGCGTGGACGTGATCACGGGTTTGATCAAGGCCAACATCCCAACCCGTATTGCTTTTTCTGTGGGCTCCAAAATCGACAGCCGAACCATACTGGACCAAATGGGTGCTGAGGCCCTGTTGGGCATGGGCGACATGCTGTACATGGCCAGCGGCACGGGATTCCCGATCCGTGTGCACGGTGCTTTTGTCAGTGACGAAGAAGTCCACCGCGTGGTGAACTACCTCAAGAGCCAGGGCGAACCCGATTACATCGAGGGCGTGCTCGAAGGCGGCACCGTCGACGACGATGGCGGCATGTTGGGCGAGGGTGACAATTCTGAAAAAGACCCCATGTACGACCAAGCCGTAGAGGTGGTCTTGAAAAACCGCAAGGCCAGCATTTCGCTGGTGCAGCGCCACCTCAAGATCGGCTACAACCGCGCTGCCCGATTGGTGGAAGACATGGAAAAAGCCGGACTGGTCAGCGCCATGAGTGGCAGCGGGCAACGCGAAATTTTGGTGCCTGCGCGCACCGAGTGACCGCCATGCCCATTTTTCGTCGCTTTCTGTTGGGCTGGTTGTGGGTCTGCTTGCTTTGCCCGCTGACGCAAGCGCAGGCCCAAGGTGTGGAGCTGATGGCGCAGTTCATGAAGCAGGTCAACAGTGGCCGCGCGAGCTTCACCCAAGTGGTGACGTCCCCCTCCAAAGCCGGTCAACCGCCGCGGCAGAAAACATCCAGTGGTTCTCTGGAGTTTCACCGTCCCGGCCAGTTCCGGTTTGTGTACAAAAAACCCTTTGCCCAAACGCTGCTGGCCGATGGTCAAAATTTTTGGCTGCACGATGTCGAGCTGAACCAAATCACGGTGCGCAAGCAAAACCAGGTGCTGGGCGGCACGCCCATGGCCTTGCTGACGTCAGCCGCCGATGTGAAAGCGCTGGAAGCCGATTTCCAGTTGCGCAGCGAGCCTGCCCGAGAAGGCCTCGAATGGGTGCGTGTCACGCCCAAAGCACAAGACGGACAGATCCAATCCTTGTTGGCCGGTTTGCGCAAAACCGACAAAGGCGTGGAGTTGCTGGTCATTGATGTGCAAGACAGCTTGGGGCAGCGTTCGGTGTTGACCTTGAACGGTCTGGAGCTCAACCCGGCCTTGGGCGCTGACACCTTTGTGTTCCGTCCTCCGGCGGGTGTTGAAGTCATTCGGCCCTGACGAGATCTCAAATGACGGCACACATGCCATTGGCCGAGCGTCTGCGCCCTCGCACCTTGGGTGAGGTGATTGGGCAGCAGCACATGTTGGGCGAGGGCATGGCGCTGCGCCTGGCCTTCGAGTCGGGCCAACCCCACAGTTGCATTCTTTGGGGCCCGCCTGGCGTGGGCAAAACCACCATTGCACGGCTCATGGCCGATGCTTTTGATGCCCAGTTCATCAGCATCAGTGCGGTCTTGGGCGGCATCAAAGACATCCGCGATGCGGTCGACAAAGCCGAAGCCGCCCGCAATGGCTTGCATGCGCAGCGCACGATTTTGTTTGTGGATGAGGTGCACCGCTTCAACAAAAACCAGCAGGATGCTTTTTTGCCGCATGTGGAAAGCGGCTTGTTCACCTTCATCGGTGCGACCACCGAAAACCCGTCTTTTGAAGTCAACTCCGCTTTGCTGTCGCGTGCGGCCGTGTATGTCCTGCAGCCTTTGAATGAAGACGATCTGCGCCAGATCGTGCTGCGTGCGCAAGGCATCGGCGCGGTGCCAGGCATCGAAGCCGATGCCATGGCCCGCTTGCTGTCTTATGCCGATGGCGATGCTCGCCGCCTGCTCAACACGCTCGAAACCCTGGCCATGGCGGCGGCCCGCGAGAAAATCGATCCGGTGACCGACGCCTGGTTACTCAAGGTGCTGGGCGAACGCATGCGCCGCTACGACAAAGGTGGCGAGCAGTACTACGACACCATCAGCGCACTGCACAAATCGGTGCGCGGCTCCGACCCCGACGCGGCACTGTATTGGTTCGTGCGCATGCTCGACGGTGGTGCAGATCCACGCTACATGGCCCGCCGCCTGATCCGCATGGCGAGCGAAGACATTGGTCTGGCCGATCCCAGGGCCTTACGCATGGCACTGGATGCAGCCGATGTGTATGAACGCCTGGGCAGCCCCGAAGGCGAGTTGACACTGGCGCAGTGCGTGATTTATCTGGCCATGGCGCCCAAATCGAATGCTGCTTACAAGGCTTATAACGAAGCCCGTGCCTTTGTGAAAAAAGACGGTACACGCCCCGTGCCCATGCACTTGCGCAATGCCCCCACGAAGCTGATGAAAGACCTCGACTACGGCAAAGGTTACCGCTATGCGCACAACGAGGATGGGGGCTTCGCTGCAGGCGAGAGTTACCTGCCCGAGGGCATGGCCGAGCCTGGTTTTTACAGGCCTGTGGCGCGTGGTTTGGAGATCAAGATTTCTGAAAAATTGACAGAACTGAAACGGCTCAACCGCGAGCAGGGTAAGCCCTGAGGAAACTGAATACCGTTCAGCCTGTTTCTTTCACTACAATCCCGCCACCTGACCCGCCTGACGTGCGCCCTGGCGGGTTTTTTGCTTAGAGAATCCCTGCAGCCCAAAAAGTTGCAAGTGTTTCATCCATCCACCGATGGCGCGGCCCGGCATGAGCGGGTCAACATTTGGAGTATTGAATTTATGGACGTCTTGCTACAACAGATCATCAACGGTCTGGTTCTGGGCAGCATGTACGCCTTGGTGGCCTTGGGCTACACCATGGTGTACGGCATCATCAACCTCATCAACTTTGCACACGGTGAAGTGCTCATGGTCGGCGCTTTGACCAGTTGGACATCGATCGGCTGGATGAAAGACGCCATGCCCGGTGCACCAGGCTGGGTCATTCTGCTGCTGGCCACACTCATCGCTTGCGTTGTGGCTGCTTCTTTGAATTTCGCGATCGAAAAAATCGCTTACCGTCCCCTGCGCAACAGCCCCAAGTTGGCCCCCTTGATCACCGCCATTGGCATGAGCATCTTGCTGCAGACCCTGGCCATGATCATCTGGAAGCCCAACTACAAGGCTTACCCCACACTGCTGCCCAGCACACCCATCAACGTGGGTGAAGCGGTCATCACCCCCACACAGATCATGATCTTGGTCGTCACTGCCGTGTCATTGGCTTTGCTCATGTGGCTGGTCAACGCCACCCGTTTGGGCCGTGCCATGCGCGCCACCGCTGAGAACCCCCGTGTGGCCGCCTTGATGGGCGTCAAGCCCGACATGGTGATTTCTGCCACCTTCATCATCGGCGCCATTCTGGCCGCCATTGCGGGTGTCATGTACGCATCCAACTACGGCACAGCGCAGCACGCCATGGGCTTCACGCCCGGCCTCAAGGCCTTCACGGCGGCGGTCTTCGGTGGCATTGGCAACCTGTCTGGCGCCGTGGTCGGCGGCATTTTGCTGGGCCTGATCGAGTCGATCGGCTCGGGCTACATCGGCGATCTGACTGGCGGCGTTTTGGGCAGCCATTACGCCGATATTTTTGCTTTCATTGTGTTGATCATTGTGCTGACCCTGCGCCCCTCGGGCCTGATGGGTGAGCGCGTGGCCGATCGCGCTTGAAGGGGATGCACATGAAAATCAACAAGAACATTCAGTTCCTGCTCCTCGCTGTCTTTTTGCTGGTGCTGCCTTTTGCACTGCAAGGCTTGGGCAACGCCTGGGTCCGTATCGCCGACATGGCGCTGCTGTATGTGTTGCTGGCCTTGGGTCTGAACATTGTGGTCGGCTATGCCGGTCTGCTCGACCTGGGCTATGTGGCCTTCTTTGCCGTGGGGGCGTACATGTACGGCCTGCTGGCTTCGCCACACCTCACGGACACCTTCCCTGCGATCGCGGCCATGTTCCCTGGTGGCTTGCACATGCCTTTGTGGGTGATCGTGCCCGTCAGTGCCGCTGTGGCGGGCTTGTTTGGCATGCTGCTGGGCGCGCCCACCTTGAAGCTGCGGGGTGACTATTTGGCCATCGTCACCTTGGGTTTCGGTGAAATCATCCGGGTGTTCATGAACAATCTGGACCAACCGGTCAACATCACCAACGGCCCCAAAGGCATCGACATGATCGATTCGATCTCGATCTTTGGCTGGAGCCTGAGCAAAAAGCTGACCATCGGCGGTCTGGAAATCGCCTCGGTCACGCTTTACTACTACCTGTTCCTGACGCTGGTGCTTTTCAGTATCCTGATTTCGCACCGGCTGCAGTTTTCACGCATTGGCCGCGCCTGGATGGCCATCCGTGAAGACGAGATCGCGGCCAAGGCCATGGGCCTGAACACCCGTAACCTGAAACTTTTGGCGTTCGGCATGGGCGCCACTTTCGGTGGTGTCTCGGGTGCCATGTTTGCGGGCTTCCAGGGCTTTGTTTCACCCGAGTCGTTCAGCCTGATGGAGTCGGTAATGATCGTCGCCATGGTGGTGCTGGGGGGCTTGGGCCATTTGCCTGGCGTCATTCTGGGCGCGGTGCTGCTGTCTGCATTGCCCGAGGTCCTGCGTTACGTGGCAGGCCCCTTGCAGGCCCTCACCGATGGCCGTCTGGACGCTTCCATCTTGCGCCAGCTGCTGATCGCGCTGGCCATGATCATCGTCATGCTGCTGCGGCCACGGGGCCTGTGGCCTTCGCCCGAGCACGGTAAGAGCCTGAAGGCGCAATAAAGGAGCCTCAGATGACAAACACCGTACTCAAAGTCGCAGGCATTTCCAAACGTTTTGGCGGCCTGCAAGCGCTCACCGATGTGGGCATCACCATCGAGCGTGGCCAGGTCTATGGCCTGATCGGCCCCAACGGCGCTGGCAAGACCACGTTCTTCAACGTCATCACCGGCCTGTACACCCCCGACAGCGGCAGTTTCGAGTTGGCAGGTCAGCCCTACCGACCCACGGCTGTGCACGAAGTGGCCAAGGCGGGCATTGCTCGCACGTTCCAGAACATCCGCTTGTTCTCTGAAATGACGGCACTCGAAAACGTCATGGTCGGTCGCCACTTGCGCACCCATTCCGGCTTGCTGGGGGCGATCTTTCGCACACCAGGCTTCAAGGCCGAAGAAGCGGCCATTGCTGCTCGCGCCCAAGAGCTGCTCGACTATGTGGGCATTGGCAAATACGCCGACTACCGTGCCCGCACCCTGTCGTATGGCGACCAGCGCCGACTGGAGATCGCACGCGCTTTGGCCACCGACCCGCAACTGATTGCGCTGGACGAGCCAGCCGCTGGCATGAATGCCACCGAGAAAGTGCAGCTGCGCGAACTGATCGACCGCATCCGTAAGGACAACCGCACCATTTTGCTGATTGAGCACGATGTGAAGCTGGTCATGGGCCTGTGCGACCGCGTCACGGTGCTGGACTACGGCAAGCAGATCGCCGAGGGCACGCCCGCCGATGTGCAGAAGAATGAAAAAGTGATTGAAGCCTATTTGGGCGCCGGAGGACACTGACATGGCACAGACTCTTTTGAAAGTCAAAGGCCTGCAAGTGGCTTATGGCGGCATTCAGGCCGTCAAGGGCGTGGACCTGGAAGTCCACGAAGGCGAGTTGGTGTCGCTGATTGGCTCCAATGGTGCGGGCAAGACCACCACCATGAAGGCCATCACGGGCACCCAACCCATGCAGGCCGGTGACATCGAATACCTGGGCCACAGCATCCAAGGCCAAGGCCCTTGGGATCTGGTCAAACAAGGCTTGGCGATGGTGCCCGAAGGCCGTGGGGTGTTCACCCGCATGACCATCATCGAAAACCTCCAAATGGGCGCTTACATCCGTTCGGACTCTTCAGCGGTGGCTGACGACATGGAAAAGATGCTCGACCTGTTTCCGCGTCTGCGCGAACGCAAGGACCAGCTGGCGGGCACCATGTCCGGTGGCGAGCAGCAGATGCTGGCCATGGCCCGTGCCTTGATGTCGCGTCCCAAGGTCTTGCTTTTGGATGAACCCTCCATGGGCTTGTCGCCCATCATGGTGGACAAAATCTTTGAAGTCGTGAAAGATGTTTACGCCCAAGGCGTGACCGTGCTCTTGGTGGAGCAAAATGCCAGTCGAGCACTGGCCATTGCCGACCGGGGCTACGTCATGGATTCGGGTCTGATCACCATGACCGGCGCAGGCCGGGACATGCTGGAAGATCCCAAAGTCCGTGCCGCCTATTTGGGCGAATGATTTAACAGGGCTTTTTCGGTGAGCGCCTTGCCCGGGTACTGCAGATGGCATATGCCACTCAGGACACTCACTTTTTAACCATTCAGGAGATCCCTTGATGAAAATCACCATGAAACACGTTGCAGCTGCTGCACTGGCCATTTGCGCCACCCAATTGATGGCTCAGGAAGTCGTCAAGATTGGTCACGTTGGTCCGGTCAGCGGCGCGATTGCCCACCTGGGCAAGGACAACGAAAACGCTGCGATCCTGGCCGTTGAAGAACTCAACGCCAAAGCCATCAAAATCGGCGGCAAAGCCGTCAAGTTCGAGCTGGTGGCCGAAGACGATGCGGGTGATCCAAAGCAAGGCACTGCCGCAGCTCAAAAGCTGGTGGACTCCAAAGTCAACGGCGTGGTCGGTCACTTGAACTCGGGCACATCGATCCCCGCTTCCAAAATTTACAGCGAAGCTGGCATTCCCCAGATTTCGCCATCGGCCACCAACCCCAAGTTCACACGCAACGGCTACAAAACCACCTTCCGCGTGGTGGCTGACGACGTGCACCTGGGTGGTACATTGGGCCGCTATGCGGTCAAAGACCTGAAGGGCAAAGCGATTGCCGTGATCGATGACCGCACTGCTTACGGCCAAGGCGTGGCTGAAGAATTCGAAAAAGCCGTGAAAGCCGCTGGCGGCAAGCTGGTGGGCCACGAGTTCACCAACGACAAAGCCTCTGACTTCATGGCCATCTTGACGACTCTGAAGGCCAAAAAGCCTGACGTGGTGTTCTTCGGCGGCATGGACGCCGTGGCCGGCCCCATGATGCGCCAAATGAAATCTCTGGGCATCAACGCCAAGTTCATGGGCGGTGACGGCATCTGCACAGGCGAGTTGGCCAAACTGGCAGGCGACGCCATGGCCGATGGTCAAGTGGTGTGCGCTGAAGCCGGTGGTGTGGAAGGCCAGCAGAAAAAAGGCATGGAAGATTTCTACGCCAAGTACAAAAAGCGTTTCAACCTGGACGTGCAGGTGTATGCCCCTTACGTGTATGACGCTGTCAACGTGATGGTCGACGCCATGGTGCGCGCCAAGTCGTCTGACCCAGCCAAGTACCTGCCTGAGTTGGCCAAAACCAGCGGCTACAAAGGCGTGACGGGCACGATCGCTTTTGACGCCAAGGGCGACATCAAAAACGGCGCACTGACCTTGTACACTTACAAGGCCGGCAAGCGCGATCAGATCGCTGTGGTTCGCTGATCGCACCGGTGTTCTATGGCCGGTTGCATCCGGTCTGTACAGAATCGACGAATCCGGTCCATGCATGACTGCGGTTTGTCGTGAGGAGCCTTGCATCGCTCGGCTCTCTCTCCTTGCCCGTGCAAGCACTTTTACGCGGGCTTGTTCTCCATCTATGGATGGCTAAATCATTTCCTAGGGAAGAAAAAATGAACTGCAAAATGAAATCGGTGGCCCTTGCTGCCTTGACAGTGGCCTGCGCTGGCTCAGCCTTTGCTCAGGCAGAAGTCTCTTTTTACGGCCGTGCCAACGTGTCTGTAGAAAGTCAGAAAGTGGGCACCGTTTCCGAAACGGCCTTTGTTGACAACTCATCACGTTTGGGTGTGCGCGCCAACCACAACATTGCAGGCGGCATGAAAGTGGGCACCACCCTGGAAGCGGCTACCAACCTGACCACAGGCAGCACCAACAGTAAACTGTTCGCCCGTGAAGCTTCGGTTTATCTGGCTGGTGATTTTGGTCAGGTCAAGCTGGGTAAGCTGCCGGGTTCGGCCGCCTACTTTGCCACCGCTGACTATGTCAGCAACCATAACCATGACACAGGTACTTCTTCGGATGCCATTTGGGACGCAGCTGCTGCATTCCAGCTGGAACGTGCCGTTGGCTACACCTCGACGAACATGAGTGGTCTGGTATTGGAAGCCCAGTATGGACTGAAGAATGGCACTGCTTCTGGTGATACATCCAAAATCACCACCGCTAGCCCGGTCTCTCTGGCGGCTAACTACACCATGGGTGCGCTGCAACTGGGCCTGGGTCACGAGCGTGGCGACAATGGCTTTTCTTCTGCTGTGAACGATACCATGAGTGCCACCACTGTGCGTGCCTTCTACACGATGGGCGCTTTGGGTTTCGGTGGCTACGTGCAAAAGACCACGGGTACCGACGCTGACCGTACCGCAATGCGCCTGTCGGCCATGTACACCCTGGGCCAAAACGAGTTCCACGCGAACGTCGGCTCTGCTGGCAACCGCGCTGGCAAAGCCAACACCGGCGCCAAGCAATTCACGCTGGCCTACAACTACAACCTGGACAAGCAGACCAAGGTGTATGCCATGTACACCAAGATCGACCAGGATTCGGCAACCAATTGGTACCAAGGGAATGCTTCGCGTTTCATCGCAGGGTCGAGTGGCAATGGCAATACCCTCAGCTCCATTGGTGCAGGCGTTCGCTACAACTTCTGATGCCCACAGACGCATTGAGCGTCTGATGCTCTGAAGCAAAAACCCCCACCGCTTGCGGTGGGGTTTTTTTATGGCCTGAGGCTTTGTTGTGTGGAGCTCAGTCCACCCGCGCCCCGCTGGCCTTGACCACCGGCTCGTAACGGTTCAATTCTTTTTTCATGAACGCGCCAAACTGCTCGGGCGTGCTGGCCACGGGTTCGGCCATCAGCAGGGCAAAGCGGGCTTTGGTTTCGGGGGCCTGCAAGGCGGCGGTGAACGCCTTGTTCAGGCGCTCCACCACTTCGTGCGGCGTGTTGGCGGGTGCAACCAAGCCCCACCAGGTGTCGATCTCAAAGCCTTTGAGTGTCTCGGCCACCGCAGCCACTTCAGGCATGGCGCTGCTGCGCTGTGCGGTGGTCACGGCCAGGGCCTTGAGCTTGCCCGACTTGATGTTGGCCGACGCCGTGGCCAAGTTGTCGAAGTTGAAATCCACCTGACCTGACAGCAGCGCCAGTTGCGCCGGGCTGCCGCCGTTGTAGGGGATGTGCACCGCAAAAATGCCTGCCGCCTTTTTGAACATTTCACCAGCCAGATGACCGGCGCTGCCGTTGCCGCCCGAGCCAAAGTTCAGGCGTCCCGGGTTGGCTTTGGCGAATGCGATCAAATCGGCCAGTGTGTTGATCTTCAGGCGCTGGGCGGTGTCGGCGTTCATCACCAGCACATTGGGCACACGCACCATCTGGGTGATGGGCGCAAAGTCCTTGCCCGCGTCATAGGGCATCTTGCTGAACAGCCAAGGGTTGATGGCGTGCGTGGCCACGGCGGCAATCCCAATGGTGAACCCATCGGCGGGCGCCTTGGCCACCAGGTCCACGCCCAGGTTGCCTCCCGCGCCGGGCTTGTTCTCGATGATCACGGTGCCCAGGCTGTCCTTGACCCGTTCGGCCAGTACGCGCGCCGTCACATCCAGTGGCCCGCCTGCGGCGTAAGGCACTATGATGCGGATCGGCTTGCCTTGAGCCCATGCCGGGGCCGCCAAAAGGGCTGTGGCTGCACAAAACAGGCGGCGGTGGATCAGGCTCATGGGTGTCTCTCGATTGTTCAGGCTTTGGCCTTGTCGGCTTCCGAGGTGAACGAGTCCGCATAGAACTCTTCAGCGGGCAGGCCGCCTTGCGCCACGTACTCGCGCTGTGCGGACTCGATGACGATCGGGGCGCCGCAGGCATACACCTGGTGGCCCGACAGATCGGGGTGGTCCTGCAGCACAGCCTGGTGCACAAAGCCTGTGCGACCCGTCCAGCCGTCTTCGGCTTCGGCGTTGGAAATCACGGGCACATAAGTCAGGTTGGGCATGGCCTTGAGTTGGTCTTGCAGCCAGTCGGCCATGTACAGGTCAGACGGACGGCGACCGCCCCAATACAGCGTGGCTGGGCGGATGATGCCTTGGCGCTGCATGTGCTCGATCAGCGCCTTGATGGGCGCAAAACCGGTGCCTGAAGCCAGCAAGATGATCGGCTTGTCCGAGTCTTCGCGCAGGAAGAAGCTGCCATAAGGGCCTTCGGCCCGCAGGATGTCTTTCTCTTTCATGGTGGTGAAC
>CANBTZ010000018.1 GCA_947372495.1 Comamonadaceae bacterium
GGGCCTGCGGGCATTCCTCGTAGATGGCCATCTGGATCGGGCCGGACAAGGGCACGCTTTGGGATGTGCCCGTGTCCACCGAGGTGATGTCTGGCCCCCACCACTGGCGGGCGCGTTGCAAGGTGGCGCCGGTATCGTTGCAGGCAAAAATGCGCTCGCCGTGACCGTGTGGGCCCAGACCCGTGTGCAGGTCGATCCAAGCTATCTGCCGGGCCTGCCCCAGATGGTCTTGCAGCAATTGCCGGAAGGTGCGGTGGCTCCAGGTGGGGGCGAGCCCGCCAAACCACACACCGTCTGGATATTGGTACTGCCCGCTGGTGATGGCCCGCTGCATGCGCCGATCACCCCAAATCTGGGCGTGCGCCTGCAGCGCGGCGGCCTGCTCGGGCGTGGGCGGCCAGTGCTCAGGCAACAGCAGGGCGTGGATCTCGGCATAGTCGGCATTGACCGGCAGGGGCTGAGCAAAGTCGATGAAGTTGCGGTTGAGGTCGACGTTGTCTTCATTGACCCGCCGTGCGTGCGAAAAACCGTGCGGGTTCACCGCATGCACATGCACCACCGCCACATCGGGGGGCAGTGTCAGTTGTTGCAACAGCCCGGTCTGGATAGCTGAGCCGCAAAAGCCCTCGATGCCGTGCACCGCGCTGGTGGTCATCAGCACTTTGGAGGCATTGGTCGGACCCTGCACCGCCACGTCCATGGCCAGCGCTTCGCCTTGCGCGCCGAGCAAGGGCAAGTTGACACTGTGCAACTTCGCCCCGCAGGCATCGGCAGCCTGTAAAAAGAGCGCACGGGCCTCGCGGTAGCTGGGGCAAAAGCGTGGGGTGGTCATGGTTGGGCCTTGCGCTGGTTCAGCCAGCCCGCCGCCAAGCCAAACACCACGATCATCAAGATGCCGCAGATGGCCAGGGCGTCGGGCAGGTGGTCAAACATCAGCCAACCGCCTAGGGCGGAGAAGCCGATGGCGGTGTACAGGTAAGGCGAGAGGGTAGACGCCGGGGCTTTGGAGAACGCCAGCACGGTGAAATACTGCCCGTAAGACCCCGCCAGCGCCACGAACAGCAGTAGCGCCAAGACGGCCCAAGGCATCTCTTTTGGCCAGAAAAATGGCAGGACCAGCGACAGGCACACCAAGCCAAACGCGCTGGTGCACAGCTGGATGGTCAGCGGCGAGTCCTGGCGTGCCAGGTAGCCCGTCAGGGTCTGAAAGCCGGTGTAGCAGACCACGCCCATCAGGGCCAGCGCTGCGCCCGTCGGGTCCACATGGCCACCCGGACGCACCACCAGTAAAGCGCCACACAGGCCGCCTGCCACGCACAGCCAGCCGAGAGTGGACACGTGTTCCTTCATCACGAAGCGGGCCACAAAGGTGACAGCCAGCGGCACCAGGCAATAGATGGCGGTGAACTCGGCCACGGGCATGCGCTGCAGTGCGCCGTAGCCGCAGACGCTGCCGCCCACCACCAGGGCGCCGCGCAGCAGTTGCAGCCGCCACTGGCGCGTGCGCAGCAATTGCGGCGAGCTTTTGCGCCAGATGCTCACGCTCACCAGTGCGGTCTGCAGGGCGTAGCGTGTCCAGATGATGAGGACCGGGGCCACGCTGAGCATCAGCTTTTTGCTGAAGGTGTCTTGCGTGGACAGGCAGGCCATGGCCGCCACCATGGTCAGGATGGCGGTGAGTCGGGTGGCCTGGGCGGTGCTCATCGTTGGCGCAGGGTGTCCGAGGGCAGTTCGCCAAACAGGTGTTTGTAGTCCTGGGCGAACTGGCTCAGGTGCCAAAAGCCCCAGTGCGAGGCGATGTCCTGGATGGTGACGCCCGGCGCAGCCTGGCGCAGGGCGCGGCGCACGCTGTTCAGCCGCAGCGAGCGCAGATACTTGATCGGCGTGGTGCCGAGCACATCCTGAAAGCAGTAATTGAGCTTGCGTCGGCTCGTGCCCACGCGGCTGCAAACTTCCAGAATCGACAGAGGCTCGTCGGCATGGCCCATCATCAGCTCGCAGGCCCGGTCCACCAGTTTTTTGCGCCGCTCTAGGTTGGGCAACTCGGACGTGTCGACTTGGGCAGGCAGGGCTTCGAGCCATTCCATCAGGATCTCGTCGCGCAGCTGGCGCAAGGCTTGCGGGTCGTGCTGGCGGTGCGCCAGAGCGCTGGCCTGATCCAGCACGGTCAGCTGCAGGTCGCGCAGGTTCTGCGCCTTGATGTCGGTGGTTTGCAGCACCAGCTGCTTTTCAAGCCAGTGCGCCAGGGGTTTTTGGTACATGCGCTCCCACAGCGGGTTGAGCAGGCTGCGCGCCACCACCACCGCGATCAGTGTGAAGTGGGGCGGGGTGGTCAGGTCCACCTCGTCGCCCTTGCCGCACATGATGGCGTGGGCAGGCACCCGTTGGCCGTTGAAAAACAGATCGGGGGAATCTTGCAAAGCCATGGCAAAGCCGTACACGCTGTCGTCGAGCCGACCGCGCTGACGCAAGGCGATGCTGGTGTCTTCGCGCAGCAGCGTGACTTCGGGCAGCTGCACCTGGTGGATGCGCCCTTTGAACTGGCCGGGCGAGAGCTGCTCGTATTGCAGCGCCCAGCCCTGTTGGGCCAGGGCGTGCTGGTCCATGTCCTGGGTGTCGAGCACCTGGACCCAAGGGGAATCAGTGGCAGGGGTGCTCATCTAGGGGAGAAAACGCGGCGCAAATGCATGCCCCTGAGTGTGCCCGGTTCCGAAGTGCGGGCTTTTTCGTGAAAACCCGGGGTGCACGGTGCCCAAACTTGATAGTGCCTTGTCCGCCTTGTGCATAGCATGGGCACCAGATTGAAAGACACCCGATGAACCTGCCGAAGCTGCATATCGCCGTTTTGCTGACCAACGACGACACCTCGGCGTTTGCCGCGCATTTCCCGAACGACGGGCAAAAGGTGGTCCAGTTGCTGCAGCCTCTGCGCCCGGACTGGTCGTTCGAGGTGCTGCCGGTCAAGGATGGTGTACTGCCGTCTGGCCCGCAGGCTTTTGATGGTTACGTCATCACCGGCAGCCCGGCCTCGGTCAACGACGACAACCTGCCCTGGGTCGGTTCGTTGCTGGATTTCATCCGCGCTGTTGATGCGGCCCGCCAGCCGCTGATCGGCCTGTGCTTTGGACACCAAGCGGTGGCCCGGGCGCTGGGCGGGCAGGTGGCGCGCAACGCGGCGGGCTGGGGCTTGGGCACCGCCCCAACACACTGGCAGCAAGCACGCCCTTGGATGCAGCCCGCGCAAAGCACCACCACCTTGATGGCGGCCCACAACGAGCAAGTTACCTGCTTGCCCGAGGGGGCCGAGTGCTTGGGCGGCAGCGATTTTTGCCCCATCGGCTCGATGCAGATCGGCCAACACATCTGGACCACTCAGTACCACCCCGAAATGCCGCAGGTGTTCATGCAGGCGCTGCTGGGCTACCTGGCCGACAAGCTCGACAACGACACCCTGGCCCGCGCCCACGGCAGCCTGCAGCAAGCCGCCGATGTGCCGCTGTTTGGCCGGTGGATGGCGCAATTCATTGAACACGCAAGGAACACCCGCCCATGACCGTCTGGCACCCCACCGACGATGGCCACGCCGACTTGGCGGACCACGACAGCTATGTGAACGGCACGCCGCACAATACGTTCAAGCGCCTTCGCGACGAGGACCCGATGGCCTGGTGTGACTGGTCCGAGGGCAAAGGTTTTTGGTCGGTCACGCGGCATGCCGACATTCTGGAGCTCAACCGCAACCACCAGCGCTTGAGTTCGGCCCAAGGCATCCGCATGGAAGACCAGACGCACGAGGAGTACATGGCGCGGCGCACCTTCCAGGAGACCGACCCGCCCGAGCACACCCGCACCCGCATGCTGGTGGCCAAGGCCTTTTCCAAGCCCATGATGGCGCTGTACGAAGAGCAGATCCGTGAGCTCTGTGTGGGCATCCTCGACCAAGCCCTGGCGCTGGGCGAGTTTGACGCCACGCACCAGATCGCCCGCCAGCTGCCCATGCGCATGCTCGGGCGTATCGCCGGCCTGCCCGAGGAGGACCTGGATTGGCTGGTGGACAAGGGCGACGCGCTCATGGCCAACACCGACAGTGACTTCACCAGCCATGTGGTTGACAAAATGGACACCGAGGCCTACCGCTTCATGCCATTTCGCTCGCCTGCCGGGGCTGACTTGTTCGACTACGCGGCCCAGATGATGGAGCGCAAACGCGCAGCGGGCGATACCAGTGGCGTGTTGCACCTGATCACCCAGCCCGACGCCCAGGGCAACGTCATCAGCGACACCGAGTTCCGCAATTTCTTTTGCCTGCTGGTGGCAGCGGGCAACGACACCACCCGCTATTCGATTGCCGCCGCTTTGCACGCATTGGCCAACCAGCCCGGCCTGATGCAGCAACTCAAGGCGGTGCAGGGCGAAGCCGCCTGGGAGGGTGTGGCCGACGAGTTCATCCGCTGGGCTTCGCCCGCCACGCATTTCCGCCGCACCGCGACCGAGGACTTCGAGTACCACGGCAAACAGGTCAAGGCGGGCGACAAAGTGCTCTTGTGGTTCATCTCGGGCAACCGGGACGAGCGGGCTTTTGAGCAGCCCTTCACCGTCAACCTCAGTCGGGGTGTGAACCGCCACCTGTCGTTTGGGCAAGGCGGGGCGCATGCGTGTCTGGGCATGTGGCTGGCGCGGCTGGAGTTGCGGGTCTTGTTGCAAGAGCTGATCCAACGTGTCGACCGCATCGAGCAAACGGGCGAACACGCCTTTTTGCGCTCGAATTTTGTTTGTGGCATCAAACGCCTGCCGGTGCGCATGCACCTCATTTGAAGGGAATCACCATGTCGAAAGTTCAAGAACGCCTGCGGGTGCTGTTTTGTGACCACCTGGCCATTGCGCGGGGCAAATACGTCACGCTCCAACCCGGGCAAGGGGACGGTGCCCGCTTTTGCCGTGGCACCTTTGGCGTGACGTATGAGAAAGAGCTGATCCCCGCGCCCGGCGCCATGGTCATGGAAGGCCTGCCCGACATGGAGGCGGCCTACACCGCAGACGACATTCGCCCCGGCTGGCAGCCGTTCACGAAGGTGGCGATTGGCGATCTCAAAGCCAACGACGGCACGCCCCTGCCCATGTGCGGGCGCAGTGCGCTCAAGCGCGCCGTGGCCGACTGGCAGGCCATGGGCTACGACCCGATGGTGGGCATTGAGCTCGAAGCCTTTGCCTTCCAGATCGAGCCCGACGGCTCGCTCAAACCCTACAACACGCCAGCGGCCCATGTGTATGCCACAGGCCCCTTTGCCGACCCCAGGGGCTTCACCGATGCCCTGTGGGAAAAGGCCACGGCCGCGGGCTTTCGCATCGACAGCATGAACACCGAATACGACGCGCCGCAGTTCGAGTTCACGCTGACATACGACCGTGCTGTCAAGGCGGTGGACGACATCTTTTTGTTCCGCCTCTTGGCGCGCGAAGTGGCTTTCCAGCACGGCATTGTGTTGACCTTCATGCCCAAACCCATCCTCACCGTGGGGGGCAGCGGGGTGCACATCAACTTCAGCCTGCGCGATGCTCAGGGCCACAACGCCATCTCGGGTGGGCACGACGCGAGCCAGTTCAACGCATTGACGCTCGGCTGCACCGCCGGGCTGATGCACCACCACCAGGCCCTGGCGGGCTTGTTGGCCCCCAGTGCCAACTCCTACCAGCGCCTGCAACCGGCCAGCCTTTCGGGCTTCTGGCAAAACTGGGCAGTGGACCACCGGGGCGTCACGGTGCGTTTGTCGGCTGAAAGTGGCCCCGGTGCGCGCATCGAGCACCGCATGGGCGACGCTGCCGCCAACCCCTACACCCACACCGCCGCCGTGCTGCAGGCCGCCCGTTTGGGCGTGGCCAATGCTTACAAGTTGCAGCCCGCCGAAACCGGCGACTGCCTTGAAAACAAGGACGCCACCCACAGCGTGCCGGGCACCCTGGCGGGCGCACTGGATGCGCTTGAAGCCGACACGGCGCTCACACAAGCGCTGGGCGAAGGCCTGGTGGCCAACCATGTGGGCATCAAGCGCCACGAGATCGAGCGCACCGCAGGCCTCGAAGGCGACGCGCTGCGTGATTACTACATCCGATTCATCTGATCTGAAAGAACCCACCCCATGCCCCAAGTGCACTGGATCATGAGCAACGGCGATCGCGTGAGCGACGACGTGAACGACGGCACCAACCTGATGGACGCCGCGCAGATGAACGGCATCCCCGGCGTGGCAGGCGAATGCGGTGGCTGCCTGTCGTGCGCCACTTGCCATGTTTATGTCGACGAAGCTTGGCTGGCCGCTTGCCCGCCCATGGATGAAGTCGAAAACGCCATGCTCGACATCGTCATCGCGCCCCGTCAGTCGGGCAGCCGCCTGAGCTGCCAACTGGTCGCCTCCGCTGCGCTCGACGGCATCGTGCTGCATGTGCCCGACTGAAGGCGGCCCATGAACTTTACGGTTGGGATTGTTTCGGGAATTTTTTCATCAACCAGCGCAAGACTTCCAGTTGGTCTTGCGAAGTGGCACGGCGAACCTGAATCAGGAGTTTTTGCAGATCGGGTCGGGTGAGCGTCGCGTTGGAGGCACCTTCGTTGCAGACCGAGCAGATGGCCCGAAGGTTGGATGGGTCATCGGTGCCGCCCATGCTTTTGTCGATGACGTGACCCAAATGCAGGCGTGTTTTGCGGGTGGTGTCATAAGGGTGTGCCTCTCCCGCCACAGCGCCGCACATCTGGCAAGTGAAGCCATTGCGATCCAGCACGTAGGCGCGGGTTTCCTTGGAGATGGCTCTGGCAAAAGCGGGTTGGGGTTTAGGCGTTTCCAGAAGGTATTGACCGGGCTTGAGTTCGCTCCGGTCGTTGTGCGTCAAAATTTGGTAACCCTCTTCGGTCCGCAGTTCACGAACCCGTCTGGCCCATTCGGATTGGTTGCTGGCAACAACACGCAATTCGTCGGAGTCCATGACTCGACCAATGTTGTTCAGGAAATGCGCACGCAGCTTGGCCTTGGCACCACCTTTGGGCTTGGAATCACTGTTCACGTTCAGGCTCGTTTGAGTTTGGTTTTGGCGGCTACTTGGAGCGCCATTTGAATTTGTTGCCCCACAGCACAAGCGACTGGAGGTGGGAATGCATTGCCGATTTGGCGATAAGCGGCTGTTTTTTTGCCACTGAATTGCCAGTGGTCTGGAAAGCCCTGAATACGGGCAGCCATGCGCACCGTCAAGCGCGGCATGCCAACGAAGTTGGAGGCGGGCAGCTCGTCGGCAATGCCTTTGCCGTCCACACCCAAAGAGACCCACGCTTTTTTGGCGCGTGTAGGCCCCAAATCAGGACCCCCGTGTTTCTTGCTGCCGCCTACCAGCGTGGGGGCGATGTCACAAGCCAGTTCGCGCCAAGCATCGGCACCCCGCCAGCCATTGGCAGCCATGAGGTCGTGCAGTGCTTCCCCGACAGTTGGGGCGGCTTGCACATGGGGCGTTGGCCAGTTGAAGAATCGGGAGGCTTCGGCTTTTAACGCGACAAAAACGACACGAGGTCTCAGCTGGGGTACACCAAAATCACTGGCGTTGAGCAAGCGCCACTCGGCGATGTATCCGAGTTTTTTGAGATCGCTGATGATTTTGGCGCGGTAGTCGTCAAATACCGAATCGAGCAGGCCTCGGACGTTTTCCAGCATGACCGCTTGAGGTTTGCACTCGGACACTAGGCGCAAGGCTTCGGGGAATAAATCGCGTTCGTCATCGTTGCCCAGCTGCTTGCCTGCTTTGGAAAAAGGAGGGCAAGGAACACCACCCGCCAGCAGATCTACGCCTTGCCATTTGCTGGCTGAAAAGTGGTGCAAATCACCTTCCACCACATGCCAGTGAGGGCGATTGAAGCGCAAGGTTTGACAGGCTGGGGCTTCGATCTCGACAAGGCAGGTATGGTCGAATCCCGCCTGCTCCAACCCCAATGCTTGACCGCCTGCGCCAGCACAAATTTCAATGGAACTGAATGTCATGTGGAGTGATGTGTGAAGTGTTTGGGTGCTGTTTAAGTATACAGTGTTCAAAGGGATTCAAAAAAACAGAGGTTTTCGATTTTTCGGATGTTTGGGTAAACCTCATACCGAGGATGCGCAGTTTTGATAATGCGTTTTACGGTGGATGCGTACGATGCTTTAAACCGAAGGATTGTGCTGCATGAAACAAGAACAGATCGACGCGCTGCGCCATTTGCCCATCCCCGATCAGGGGCTGCTGATCGACGGGCAGTGGACGGCTGCGGCCTCCGGCCACTCCTTGCCTGTGGTTTCCCCCATCGACGGACAACAGCTTTGCACCATTGCGGCAGCTGGGCAGGCCGATGTGCACCGCGCCGTGCAGGCAGCTCGCCGCAGCTTTGAGCAGGGCGTGTGGTCGCGCATGGCGCCTGCCGAGCGCAAGAAAATTTTGCACCGCATCGCCGACCGCATCGAGGCGCACCACGCCGAGCTGGCGGTGCTGGGCGTGCGTGACAACGGCACCGAGATCGCCATGGCCTGGAAGGCCGAACCGGGCAGCGCGGCGGGTACCTTCCGCTATTACGCCGAGTGCGTGGACAAGGTCAACGGCGAGATCGCGCCCACGCCAGAAGGCACGCTGGGGCTGATCCACAAGGAAGCTGTGGGTGTGGTGGCGGCCATCGTGCCTTGGAACTTTCCGTTGATGATCGGCGCCTGGAAGATCGCTCCGGCGCTGGCAGCGGGCAACTCGGTGGTGCTCAAACCCTCTGAAGACGCTTCGCTGTCTTTGCTTCGCTTGTCGCAGCTGTGTCTGGATGCAGGCTTGCCCCCGGGTGTGCTCAATGTCGTCACGGGCACCGGCGCAGTGGCGGGTGAGGCGTTGGCGCGGCACATGGACGTGGACATCCTGACTTTCACTGGCTCGGGCCCGGTGGGGCGTTTACTTCTCAAGGCCTCGGCCGAGTCCAACCTGAAACGGGTGTACCTGGAGCTGGGCGGCAAGTCGCCTAATGTCGTTTTTGACGATGCGCCCGATTTGGCGCAGGCGGCCAAAGTCTCGGCCATGGGCATCTTCCGCAACAGCGGTCAGGTGTGTGTGGCGGGCTCGCGGCTTTTGGTGCAGCGTTCGGTGCACGATGAATTTGTGGATCGCCTGCACAAGATCGCCGCCAGCTTGCGCGTGGGTGACCCGCTGGATGTGACGATGGACATTGGCGCTGTCAGCAGCGCCCGCCAGCTGGCCCGCAACCAGCGCATGCTGGCCCGAGCTTTAGAGCAGGGCGCGCGTCTGCGCACCGGGGGCCAGGTGATCGCGCCTGTGCCTGGTGGCCAGTACATGAGCCCCGCCGTGCTCGACGCGGTGCAGCCCGGGATGGAGATCGCCCGGCAGGAAGTCTTTGGCCCGGTGCTGGCCGTGATGCCGTTTGACGACGAGGCCGAGGCGGTGCGCCTGGCCAATGGCACCGAATACGGCCTGGCCGCAGGGGTCTGGACGGGCAGCCTCTCGCGCGCCCACCGCATGGTCCGCGCCATCAAGGCCGGGCTGGTGCACGTCAACACCTATGGAGGCCCCGACATCACCGTGCCGCTGGGCGGGGTGCGCCAGTCGGGCAACGGGCACGACAAGTCGATGCACGCCTTGGACAAATACCAGGACCTGAAAACGGCCTGGATTCAGCTTTGATTTTGAAAGTAAGCGACATGAACCACGAGCAACTCAAGGCCGACAACGCCCAATACCTGTGGCACCCCATGGCCCACCCGGGGGCGATGAAGAAATCCACCCCCGACATCATTGCCAAAGGTGAGGGCTGCTGGATCTGGGACGTGGACGGCCACAAGATGCTCGACGGCGTGGGGGGTCTGTGGGCCTGCAACCTGGGCCACAGCAACAAGCCGGTGCGCGACGCCATCGTGGCGCAGATGGACGAGCTGCCGTTTTACAACGTGTTCCGTGGCACGACGCATGTGCGGGCCATCGAGCTGTCCAAACGCCTGGTGCAAATGATGCAGCCCGAAGACGTGGCCACGGTCATGTTCTCCAACGGCGGCTCGGACGCGGTGGAAGGTGCTTTGAAGGTGGCGCGCCAGTACTGGAAGCTCAAGGGTCAGGCCGACCGCTTCAAGTTCATCAGCCTGCGCCAGGGTTACCACGGCGTGCACTTTGGCGGCATGAGCGTGAACGGCAACACGAACTTCCGCCGCGCTTACGAGCCCTTGCTGCCCGGGTGCTTCCACATTGACACGCCCTGGGCGTACCACAACCCCTACACCGATGACCCGATCCGACTGGGTGAAATCTGCGCCGAGTTACTGGAGCGCGAGATCGTCTTTCAGGGGCCAGACACGGTGGCCGCTTTCATTGCCGAGCCGGTGCAGGGCGCGGGCGGGGTGATCGTGCCGCCACCCAACTACTGGCCGCTGGTGCGCCAGATTTGCGACAAGTACGGCGTGCTCTTGATCGCCGACGAGGTGGTGACCGGCTTTGGCCGCAGCGGCGAGTTGTTTGGCACGCGCCTGTGGGGGGTGAACGCTGACATGTGGTGCCTGGCCAAGGGCATTTCTTCGGGTTACATCCCGCTCGGGGCCACGGCCATCAACCGCCGCATTGCGGACGTGTTTGACGCCGACACCACCGGCACGGCTTCGGTCTCGCACGGCTACACCTACAGCGCGCACCCGATTGCGGCCGCGGCGGCGCTGGCCACACTCGACCAGATCGAGGCGCTGGACATCCCCGGCAACGCCGCACGCGTGGGTGCGCACCTGCAAACCCGCCTGCGCAAGTTGGTGGACACCTGCAGCTTTGTGGGCGATGTGCGCGGTGTGGGCCTGATGTTGGGCATCGAGATGGTGAGCGACAAGGCCAAGCGCACCCCCATGCCCCGCACCAGCGACATTCCGGCGCGGGTGGCCAAGGCCGCCTACAAAGCGGGCCTGATGGTGCGCATCTCTGGCCCCAACCTGATCCTGTCGCAGCCATTGGTCATCACCCGCGAGGAGGTCGACTTCATGTGCGACGTGCTCGAAGCCGCCTTTGCCGCTGTGCAGGAGGGCCGCGCATGAAGAGCCCGGTCATCCTGATCGTCGGCACGGTCGACACAAAGAGCGACGAGATCGGATTCATGCGCGAGCAGGTGCTCGCCGCAGGCGGCCAGGCGCTGGTCATGGACGTGGGGGTGCTGGCCAAAGGACGGGTGGTTCCGGACATCGCCAACACCGACGTGGCTGCGGCGGCGGGCGTGACGCTGCAGCAGGTGATGGACAGCGGCGACGAAAACAGCGCCATGGCATTGATGGCGCAAGGCGCATCGGCCTTGGCTGCCCAACTGCAGCGCGAAGGCCGAATGGACGGCCTGCTGGTGTTGGGCGGCACCATGGGCACCGACCTGGCGCTGGATGTCGCCAGCAGCTTGCCGCTGGGCGTGCCCAAAGTGGTGCTGTCCACCGTGGCGTTTTCGCCGCTCTTGCCGCCCGATCGCATGCCGCCCGATTTGATGATGGTGCTGTGGGCGGGTGGCCTCTATGGCCTCAACAGCCTCTGCCAGTCGGCCTTGGCCCAAGCTGCTGGGGCGGTAGTGGGAGCCTGCCGCGTGGCGAGGGTGCCGCGCTTTGACCGGCCTGTGGTCGGCATGACGTCGCTGGGGTCAAGTTGCCTGAAATACATGGTGCAGCTGCAGCCCGAGCTGGACAAGCGCGGCTTTGACTTGGCCGTGTTCCACACCACCGGCATGGGGGGCCGGGCGTTTGAATCGCTGGCCGCACAAGGCCAGTTCGCCTGCGTGATGGACTTCAGCCTGCAGGAGATGGTCAACCAGATGGGCGGCTCGGTGGTCAGCGCGGGGCCGGATCGTTTGATGGGCGCAGGCAGCAAGGGCGTGCCGATGATCGTCGCCCCCGGCGCCACCGACCTGGTGGACTACCCGGCCTGGGGTCAGATGCCCGAGCGCTTTGCCGGGCGGCCCTCGCACGACCACAACCGATTGATCGCTTCGGTGGGCATCGACGCCGACATGCGCCGCGAATTTGCCCGCGAGCTGGCCAGCCGTTTGCGCCAGGCCCGTGGCCCGGTGCACCTGGTGTTGCCCTTGCAAGGGATCGAAGAGTGGGACCGGCCCGGCGCGCCGTTGCATGATGCTGAAGGCTTGGCTGCTTTGATGGATGAATGCGGCCAATGTGATTGGGGCAGGGCTGAGGTCTCGCGCATCGACGCGCACATCAACGATGCGGCTTTTGTGCAGCAGGTGCTGGCGGTGTTTGACGATTGGCTGGCCCGTGGGTTGGTCAAAAAGGACGCGCCATGAGTGCCGCATCGGCCAAGGCCTTGGTGCTGGATTTTGGTGGGGTCATCAGCCGCACCCTGTTTGAAACGCACGATCTGAGCGAAGCGGCACTCGGTTTGCCGCCCGGCACGCTGACTTGGCGGGGTCCCTTTGATCCGGAGACTGATGCGCTTTGGCAGGCCATGCAGGCCGACCACATCACCGAACGCGAGTACTGGATGGCCCGCACCCGCAGCGTGGGCGACCTGGTGGGCGAAGAGTGGAACGACATGAAGACCTTCGTGCAGCGGGCGCGGGGGGCGGATGTAGAGGCGGTGATCCGACCCGAAGCGGTGGCCGCCGTTCACCAAGCCAAGGCGGCGGGTTGCAAATTGGCGGTGTTGTCTAACGAACTGGACCTGTTTTACGGCGCGAGCTTTCGCGAGCGCTTGCCTTTGCTGGAGTTGTTTGACGTGATCATCGACGCAACCTACACCGGCATCCTCAAGCCCGACCGACGGGCCTATGAGATGTGCACCGAGGCTCTGGGGCTCAGTGCTGGTGAGTGCGTGTTCGTGGACGACCAAAGCCGCAATGTCCTGGGGGCGATGCGGCTGGGCTGGCAGACGGTGCAGTTCGATGTGACCCATCCGGCCGAGTCTTACCAAAGGGCCTTGAAGCTGCTCGGTCTGTGAGGCTTTGGCAGTTTGGAAATCAGGGTAAATCCCAGCCCTGACAGTGTGGTGTTTGCCCGACAAAGGCCACCGTGCTTGTTTGTAATTACGCATAATTACCTGAAATTACACAAGCATTTTCATGTCCAGACACGTCAACTCCTTGCACGACCAGGTGGCGCAGCAACTGCGCGATCAGATCTTTGCGGGTGAGTTGTCACCGGGCGCGTTTGTGGACGAAAACAGGCTGTGCGAGCAGTTGGCCATTTCACGCACCCCGTTGCGCGAAGCGCTCAAGGTGCTGACGGCCGAAGGGTTGATCCGGCACGAACCCCGGCGCGGCTGTTTCGTCAACGAAGTCACTGAGCAGGACCTCGACGAGATTTTCCCGGTCATCGCATTGCTCGAAGGGCGTTGCGCCTTTGAGGCTGCACAGCAGGCCACCGACGCCGACATCGCCGCGCTCGAAGGCCTGCACCAACAGTTGCAGAGCAGCGCGGACCAGGGCCGTATTCCGGACTACTACAGCGCCAATTACGCCATCCACGAAGCCATCATCGCCATGGCGGGTAACAAGTGGCTGGCCCAGGTGATCAGCGATTTGCGCAAGATCCTCAAGCTCGCCCGATTGCAGCAGCTCAATGCGCCCGGGCGCCTGGCCCAGTCACTGGCCGAGCACATGGCGATTTTTGCCGCCTTGAAGGCCCGCGACCCCGAAGGCGCGGACGCGGCCATGCGCACCCATTTGACGCGTCAGCGCGAGGCCTTGCGCCAGCTGGCCCGGCAGAGCAAGAGCCGCATTGCCGCGGTCAACACACCACAACATCAGCAGGGAGACGCGACATGAGCACATCCGAATGGATTGGCCGCAAGGTGGCCGGCTGGCTGCCTGCCGCCAAGACCGCCGCTGGCAAGCCCGCAGCGCCAGCATCCGAGGGCAAGCCCGAGGCACGCAGCGCCAAAGCCGCTGCCGTCAAAGAGCCGCAGGTGCGCTCATCGCGCGAACGGCTCAATGCCACCTTGCGCCAGAAAGAAGAGGCGCTGTCGCCCCGCGTGCTGCGCCGCACCCTGACCGAATTGCAAGCCATCGTTGACCCCAGCGTGAGCGAGGTCGAGGGCGGCAAACGCGCACGCGGCGTGGCCCAGTGGTACAGCAAGGCCACGCCAGAGCAGCGGCAGGACTGCTGGCTGCTGATGAGTGAGCAGTTCGCACCCGACGCGACCAAGGTGAAGGCCGCTCGCGAACAGTACGAAGCTTCTGTGGGCACACCCGACGAAGGCGTGGCCGAGATCCGTTTGCGCAAGGCCCTGGTGTCACCCCGCACGCGTCTGCTGCAGCGCTTTGCGGTGTTCCCCGAGGGCATGCGTTTTTTGGTGGACTTGCGTCAAGAGCTGATGCCTGCGCTCAAGTCGAACAAGCGTCTGCTGGCCCTGGAGGCCGAGCTGGAGAACCTGTTCACCACCTGGTTCGATGTGGCCTTTTTGGAGTTGCGCCGCATCAGCTGGGACTCGCCCGCCAGCCTGGTCGAAAAACTCATCAAGTACGAGGCAGTGCACGACATCAAGAGCTGGGGCGACGTCAAGAACCGGCTCGATTCGGATCGCCGCTGCTACGGATTCTTTCACCCGCGCTTGCCCGATGAGCCGCTGATTTTTGTGGAGGTGGCGTTCATGGACGAGATCGCGACCAGCATCAGCCCGCTCTTGGACGAGTCGGCCGAGGCGGTGGACCTGAGCCGGGCCACGACCGCGATTTTTTACTCCATCAGCAACACGCAGCCGGGTCTCAAAGGCGTGAGCTTTGGCGATTCGCTCATCAAGCGGGTGGTGGAGACTTTGCGGGCCGACTTTCCCAAGCTCAAGACCTTCGCCACCTTGTCGCCGATCCCGGGCTTTCGCACTTGGCTGAACAAGAACGCGGCCCGCATGATCGACGAAACGCCTGAAAAAATGCGTGGCCAGCTCAGCCGCGCTGTGGGCTTCGAGCCTGCTGCGGCAGAGCATGTGCTGTCCGCGCTCGATCAGGCGACCACGCTGCCAGAGCGTTCGGCCCTGCGGCAATGGCTTTTGGGCTGTGCGGCGCATTACCTTGGCAAGGAGCTCAGCGATGAGCGACCCACAGACCCGGTGGCGCGCTTTCACCTGGGCAACGGCGCCCGTGTGGAGCAGGTCAACTGGGCGGCCGATCTCTCGAGCAAGGGTGTCAAGCAGTCGTTTGGCCTGATGGTCAACTATCTGTACGATCTGCGAAAGATCGACCGCCATCGCCAGGGGCTGTCACAAGGGCGCGTGCCAGTGTCAGACGGCGTCGAGCGCTTGTATTTTTGAGCTCAAACTTTCAACGATTTCTTTCATAAAAAAAGGGACCAACATGACCGTATTCGATTCGCACTTGGACCGCCGAGGCGTGCTCAAACTGGCCGCATCTGCGGTGGCCCTGGGCGCGGGCACTGCGCAGGCCCAATCCAGCTGGCCCACCAAGCCGGTGACGATGATCGTGCCGTTCCCAGCTGGCGGCGGCACCGACGCGTTTGCGCGGCCACTGTCGGCGCAGTTTTCACGCATGACGGGCAAGCAACTGATCATCGACAACCGGGGCGGAGCCGGAGGCACCTTGGGCGCTGGCGTGGCAGCCAAGTCAGCACCCGACGGCTACACCCTCTTCATGGGCGCGGTGCACCACACGATCGCGCCCTACATGTACGCCAAGCTCGATTACGACCTGGAGCGCGATCTGACGCCCTTGATCCTGGTGGCCAACGTGCCACAAGTGCTGGTGGTCAACCCCAAGAAAGTCGATGCGGCGGACTTCAAAGCCTTTCTGGATTTCGTCAAAAAGAACCCGGCACGCCTGAACTACGGCTCTGCCGGGGGCGGCACCTCGCACCACTTGGCGGGTGAACTGTTCAAGTTGCAAACCAAAACCTTCATCACGCACATCCCTTACCGTGGTGCGGGTCCGGCCTTGCAAGACCTGATCGCGGGCAATGTGGACATGATGTTCGACGGCTTGGGGTCTTCGGCCACCCACATCAAGTCTGGCCGCGTCAAGGCGCTGATGGTCTCGGGCAGCAAGCGCAGCCCGGCTTTCCCCGATGTGCCTTGTTCGACCGAGTTGGGCTTGCCCGATTACACCGTGTCCACTTGGTACGGCGTGTGGGCACCCAAGGGCTCGCCTGCCGAGGCCCAGGCCCGTGCCGTGGAAGAAATCCGCAAAGCCTGCCAGACCGACGAGGCCAAAGCCGTCTGGGCCGGGCAGGGCGCTGAGTTTCCCAACCTCACAGGGGCCCAGTTCGATGCCTTCATCAAGGGCGAACTCAAGAAGTGGTCCCAGGTCGTCAAGGCCTCGGGTGCCAAACTGGACTGATCCAACCACCCTCGCTTCTGTTCCATTCACTTCACACACACGACCATGAGCTCACAGAACCTTTTTTCCGCACTGCGTGCGGCTTTCCCCTCTGACTTGAACGCGGTGGCGGTGGAAACCGACGAGGGCCTGCGCTACAGCTGGCGCGACCTGGACCGCGCGACCGCCATGATGGCCAACCTGTTGGCCTCGCTCGATTTGCCACAAGGCAGCCGCATCGCCGTGCAGGTCGAAAAATCGGTCGAAGCCATGATGCTGTACCTGGCCACACTGCGCGCCGGTTATGTTTTTCTGCCGCTCAACACCGCCTACCAGAGCGCCGAGATCGAGTACTTCATTGGCAACGCCGAACCCGCCGTGGTGGTTTGCAGCCCTGCCAACTTTGGCTGGGTCAGCAAAATCGCCTTCAAGGCGGGCACGCAGCACGTGTTCACCTTGGGGGACGACCGCACGGGCAGCTTGCTTGAACGCGCAGCCCACCACAGTGACCAGCACAAAACGGTCAGCAAAAAAGCCGATGACCTGGCCGCCATCCTCTACACCAGCGGCACCACCGGGCGCAGCAAGGGGGCCATGCTCACGCACGGCAACATGCTGTCCAACGCCGTGATGCTGAAAGACTACTGGGGCTGGAAGCGTGGGGATGTGCTCATCCACGCGCTGCCGATCTTCCATGTGCATGGCCTGTTTGTGGCCATCCACGGGGCGCTGATCAATGGCAGCAAGATGATCTGGATGGCCAAGTTCGATCCCAAGCGCGTGATCGCGCGCATGCCCGAGGCCACCGTGTTCATGGGCGTGCCCACGCTGTATGTGCGCCTGCTGGCCGAGCCGGGTTTGACGCGCGAGGCGGTGCGCAACATGCGCCTCTTCATTGCAGGCTCTGCGCCGCTCTTGCTCGAGACCTTCAACGAGTGGCAGCAGCGCACGGGGCAGACCATCCTGGAGCGCTACGGCATGAGCGAGACGGTGATGCTGACGTCCAACCCCTACAGCGCTGACAAGCGCTACGGCAAGCAAACCGAGCGCCGGGGCGGCACGGTCGGCTTTCCGCTGCCGGGCGTGTCGCTGCGCGTGCGCGGTGACGATGGCCAAAACCTGCCTGTGGGTGAGATCGGTGCCATCCAGGTCAAGGGCCCGAACGTGTTCCAAGCTTACTGGCGCATGCCTGAGAAAACCGCCGAAGAATTCACGGCCGATGGTTTCTTCAAGACGGGTGATGTGGGCAAGATCGACGAGCGCGGCTACGTGACCATCGTGGGCCGCAGCAAGGACCTGATCATCAGCGGCGGCTACAACGTCTACCCGGCCGAGATCGAGGGCTACATCAACGAGATGGCGGGCGTGGCCGAGAGCGCGTTGGTGGGCGTACCGCACCCTGACTTTGGCGAAGTGGGGGTGGCGGTGGTGATCGCCAAGCCCGGCGCAGGCCTGAAGCCCGACGCCATCGTGGCCGATCTGAAGTCCAAGCTGGCCAACTTCAAGATCCCAAAGCGCTGCTTTGTGGTGCCCGAGTTGCCACGCAACACCATGGGCAAGGTGCAAAAGAACCTGCTGCGGGACCAGTACAAGGGTTTGTTTGTGGCCTGAGTCACAGTTCAAACTTTAGCGCTTGAATCCCGGATGGGGGCACCCCCATCCGGGTTCCTCAGTCAGGAGCGGACCAAGAACTTCAGCGCAACACCAGCACTGGAATGTGCGAGTGCGTCAGCACTTGTTGGGTTTCGCTGCCCAGCAGCAAGCGCTTGATGCCCTTGCGGCCGTGTGAGGCCATGACGATCAAATCGGCCTGCTGCTTTTTGGCGGCAGAAATGATGGCGTCTGAGACCACATCGGATTTGACCGTGACCGTTTTGGTGGTCACGCCCTTGGCTTTGGCCGACTTGGCCACTGCGTCCAGGTTGGCCTGAGCGGCATCGGTCCACTGCTTTTCAATGCGGGTGATCTCTTGGGCCGACATGGGAATGCTGCCTTCGAAGTACGCCTGTGGGTAGCGCGGCACGACTTTGACTGCGACCAGCTCGGCTGCGCAGGTGGCGGCCAACTGAATGGCGCTGGCCACGGCCTTTTTGGACAGGGTGGACCCATCGGTCGCGACAAGAATGCGTTTGTACATGCGGGTTCTCCTCAGAACGGTTGAAAACTTCAGTCTAGGCAGGTCGTGTCATTTCTTTCTTGATGCATGTCAAGCTTTGCGTCAGGTCCAGCAGGTATCTTCAAGTCATGACACTAACCCAGGTTTTGGCCATGCCCCTCCCGCAAGGGCTGCAGGATGCTGCAGCTTTGGAGGACGCACGGCTCAAACTCCTCGATGACCCGCAGGAATGGACGCACTTTAGCCATGCCCAGGCCGATGGCGCATGTGTGTCGAGCGTGGTCTTTGAAGGCATGCACTGCACGGCTTGCGCCATCACCATCGAAGACGCCTTGCTCAAAGTGCCAGGCGTGCAGTCGGTTCAGATCAGCGCCGCCAGCCACCGGGGCAGGGTGGTTTGGTCGCCAGAGCGCACCCTGCCATCGCAGTGGATGACGGCGGCCGAACAAGCAGGCTACCGCGCTGTGCCCGCCAACGATGCCCACGCCCACGAGCGCCGCCGCCAAGACGCGCGGCGCATGGTCTGGCGCGTGGCGGTGGCCGGGCTGTGCATGATGCAGGTCATGATGTACGCCACGCCCGCTTACGTCACCGCACCGGGCGAGATCACGCCCGACATGGTGGGTTTGCTGCGCTGGGCGTCGTGGGTGCTGTCACTGCCCGTCTTGCTGTTTTCGTGCACGCCATTTTTCAAAGCTGCTTGGCGCGACCTGCGCCAGCGCCAAATCAGCATGGACTTGCCTGTGGCGCTGGGCATGCTGGCGACCTTTGTGGTCAGCAGCTTGGGCACCTTTGAGCCGGACGGTCCATTCGGTGCCGAGGTCTATTTCGACTCGCTGACCATGTTTGTTTTCTTCCTGTTGGCCGGGCGCTGGCTGGAGTTGCGTTTGCGTGACCGCACGGCCGGGGCACTCGAAGCCGTCCTCAACCGCTTGCCTGACAGTGTGAGCCGCCGCACCGCCGACGGTGGCTGGGAGCGCATCTCGGTGCGCCGACTGGCTGTGGGCGATGTTCTGGAGGTGTTGCCCGGCCAAGCGCTGGCAGGCGACGGCACCGTGTTGAGTGGTCAGACCCAGGTGGATGAGGCCTTGCTCACAGGCGAATCGCGGCCCTTGGACCGTGGCGTGGGCGAGCGCGTGATCGCAGGCAGCCACAATTTGAGTGCACGCATCGAGGTGCGCATTGACCAGGTCGGCGCGGCCACGCGCTATGCGCAGATCGTGGCGCTCATGGAAAACGCTTCCCTGACCCGTCCTTCGATGGCCTTGGTGGCCGATCGCATGGCCAAACCCTTTTTGCTTTTTGTGCTCGTGGCGGCGGTCTGCGCTGCAGCCTATGGCTGGTCGGCGGGGCCTGCCCATGCTGTGATGGTGGCGGTGGCGGTGCTGGTGGTGACTTGTCCCTGTGCCTTGTCGCTGGCCACGCCTGCGGCCATGCTGGCCACGGCGGGGGCGCTGGCCCGCAGCGGTGTGCTGGTGCGTCGCCTGGAAGCCTTGCAAAACTTGGCGACCATCGACACCGTGGTGTTTGACAAGACCGGCACGCTCACCCACGACGCGTTTGCATTGGCGGGCATGCGTGTGCGCGCGGGCACCCAGCCTGAGCAGGCTTTGTTTTGGGCCGCAGCGCTGGCGCGACAGTCTTTGCACCCGGTCTCGCGTGCCTTGTGGGCACAGGCCCGCCAGCGCGCCTTGGGCTTGGGCCAATTGGCCGAGTTGGAATCACAAACTGTGACGGGCTTGACCGAGACGGCCGGGCAGGGCGTTTGCGCTGATTTGGATCGCCCGGGTTTACCTGCGCTGCCCTTGCGCCTGGGTTCGGTTGCCTACTGCCAAGCGCCCCTCACCGATGCCGCAGGTTTGCAAGTCAGTTTGGCCGATGCGCAAGGCTGGCTGGCCACATTTGACTTGCAGGAATATGTCCGCAGCGAGGCGGCTCAGGTGGTGGCGCAGTTGAAACATCTGGGTCTGGCGGTTCAAGTGCTGTCTGGCGATGCGCCTTTGGCCGTGGCACACATCGCTGCTGAGGTGGGCATTGACGAATTCCGGGGCAGTTGCACACCGCAAGACAAATTGCTGCACATGCGAGGGCTTCAGCAGCAAGGTTTCAAGGTGGCCATGGTGGGCGATGGACTGAACGACGGCCCGGTGCTGGCCGGAGCCGATGTGTCGTTTGCGCTCGGTCAGGCTGTGCCTTTGGCCCAATCCAAAGCCGATTTCGTGCTGATGGGGGGGCAACTGGGCGTCTTGGTCGACACCTTGGTGCGCAGCCGCCAAACCCTGCGGATCGTCAAGCAAAACCTGGCTTGGGCGGCTTTTTACAACGCGGCATGCGTGCCTTTGGCGCTGGTGGGCTGGTTGCCCGCTTGGGCTGCGGGGCTGGGCATGGCGCTCAGCTCATTGTTGGTGGTGCTCAATGCATTGCGGCTGTCAGCACCCTTGTCTGCGGGGCAACCTGCCATGGAAGGCCATTGACATGGACATTCTCTTTTTGCTGATCCCACTCTCGGTTGGTTTGGTGTTTTTCATTTTGGCGGGCCTGTGGTGGGCGGTTCACCGGGGCCAATTTGAAGACATTGAGGCCGAAGGTGAACGGATTTTGCGAAATGATTGATATTGATCAAGTGAGCAGGGTATACACCTGTGCAAACTCGGAACCAAGTTTTTAAAAAGAAGAGGTGAAAATGATATTTCCCAATACGCAAGCCTCTGTCTACAACGACAAAGTTGTCAGGCAGTTCGCCATCATGACGGTGGTGTGGGGCGTGGTCGGGATGCTGGTGGGCGTGATCATCGCCGCCCAGCTGACCTGGCCTGAGCTCAATTTTGGCATTCCATGGCTGAGTTATGGCCGTTTGCGACCGCTGCACACCAATGCGGTGATTTTTGCGTTTGGCGGTTGCGGCTTGTTCGCGTCGGCGTACTACGTTGTGCAACGCACCTGCCATGTGCGCTTGTTCAGCGACAAGCTGGCAGCGTTCACTTTTTGGGGTTGGCAGTTGGTCATTTTGCTGGCCGCCATCACCTTGCCCCTGGGTTTCACCAGCGGCAAGGAATACGCCGAGCTGGAGTGGCCCATTGACATCCTGATCACCCTGGTCTGGGTGGCGTTTGCTGTGGTTTTCTTTGGCACCGTGGGCACCCGCAAAGTGCGCCACATCTACGTGGCCAACTGGTTTTTTGGCGCGTTCATCATTGCGGTGGCTTTGTTGCACCTGGTCAACAGTGCGGCCTTGCCTGTGGGCTTCATGAAGTCTTACTCCGCCTATGCGGGCGTGCAAGACGCCATGGTGCAGTGGTGGTACGGCCACAACGCGGTGGGCTTTTTCCTGACCGCAGGCTTCCTGGGCATGATGTATTACTTCATCCCCAAGCAAGCCGAGCGCCCCGTGTACTCGTACCGCCTGTCGATCGTCCACTTCTGGGCCCTGATCTTCACTTACATGTGGGCCGGTCCTCACCACC
>CANBTZ010000019.1 GCA_947372495.1 Comamonadaceae bacterium
TGGCCAGTGTCAGTGTGCCGCTGGTGGGCGTGGCGGTGGCCAGGTCCAGGCTCCAAGTGCCTTGGGCGTTGGGCGTGACGGCATACGTTGCGCCGCCCACGGTGACCGTGAGGCTCTCGCCGGGGGCCAGAATGGCACCACCGGTGAGGGTCGGTGTGAGGGTGTTGCCCACCGTGGGCACCACCGTGGGCACGTTGGCCGTGGTGTCGATGGTGACGGGCACGTCGGTGGGCGCACTCACGTTGCCGGCCGGGTCGGTGGCGGTGACGCTGAAGGTGTGCAGGCCATCGGCCAGCGCGGTGGTGGGTGTGGCGCTCCAGGTGCCGTTGGGCAGCACGGTGGCGGTGGCAATGACGTTGCCCGCCGTGTCTTTGACGGTGATGGTGTCGCCGGGCACCCCTGCCCCGCTCAGCGTGGGCGTGGTGTCGTTGGTGACGCTGTCACCGGCCAGGCCGCTGTCGCTGGCGCTGTTCAAGATGGCCGAAGGCGCGGTGGACTCGGTGGTGTCGAGCGTGAAGCCGCCTGCACTGGCCGGGCCGGTGTTGCCTGCGGTGTCGGTGATGGTGGTCGATGTGGTCCAAGTACCGTCGGCAGTGAGTGCCGAGGTGGGGATGACTTGGCTGATGCTGCCCGCGGTGATGTTGGCCGCAGTGAGGGTGGTGCTGAGCACCAGCACGGTGCCATCGGGTTGGGTGACGACGGTGTTGACCACGTCGCCCACTTGCGAGCCTGTGGGCAGCGTGATGTTGAGGGGCGTGCCGCCTGCGCTGAGCGCTTCGGCGGCGTTGACCACCGAGCCTTCAGGGATGGCGACCACGGCAGCGCCAGGGGCGATGGTGTCGACCAACACGCTCTGGGTGGCGGTGCCGGTCAGGCCAAAGGCGTTGACCACGCTGCCAGTGGCAGTTTGCGAGCCGTTGGCCAACGCTGCAGCGTCTGCACCGGGCACGGTGGCCGTGAAGGTGCCGCCCGCTTGCACCAGGGCGGTGTAGGTGTGGCCGCCCAGCGTGAGCGTGACGGTGGCGCCCACAGGCGCGTCGGTGATGCCGGTGATGGGCAGCGCCTGGGCGCTCTCGAACGCGTTGAGTGTGCCGCCGCTGATGGGGTCGAGGGTGATGGTGGGCGGCACATCGTTGATGTGCAGCTCGGCCGACGAGATGTCGGTCTTGGTGACGCCACCGGCGGTGACGCTGACGGCGACTTCGTAGTTGCCGTTGGGGATGCTGGCGGGCAGCAAGCTCCAAGTGCCGTTGCTGTAGCTCAGGCCTGCGGGGCTGCTGGTGCCGCCCACGGTCAGGCTGTAGGTGACGTTGTTGACGGTCACCGTGAGCACGTCGCCGGTGGCCAGGTTGATGTAAGTGCTGCTGCCAGCATCCTTTTGAGCCCGACCGGTGATGGTGGGCGTGTGCAGAGCGGTGTATTGCTCGACCACGGTTGGGGTGTCGGGGGCGGCGATGTTGACGACCAGGCCGTTGTCGACGTCGGTGCCGGTGTTGCCCGCCACATCGCTCACGGTGGCGGTGATGGCGTAGGTGCTGCCGTGGCCCAGGTTGAGCGCGTCGGCGTTGCTGAGGGTGTAGCTCCAAACGCCTCCGTTTTGCACGGTGGTGGTGTAGGTGTGGCCGTCGAGCGTGAGGGTGACGGTTTGTCCCACCTCAGCATCGGTTGTGCCGCTGATGACCGGTTTGGTGGTGACCGAGTTGCTGGTGAGCGCACCGCGCTCAAGCGCGCTGAACTCGCCCGTGAGGTGGGTGGCATCGATGGTGTCGCCCGCCACGCTGGTGATGGTGATGACCGGGGCGGTGGTGTCCACGGTCAGCGCTTGGCTGGCTTGCGTGGCAGGCGTGCCTGCCGCATTGCTGACGTCGGCCTTGAGGCTGTAGCTGCCGTCCGCCGGGATCGCCGCTTGCGGAATGTCGAGGCTGTAGCTGCCGTTGGGCTGAACGATGGCCGTGTAGGTGCCCAGCACGGTGGCACCGTTCATGAGCTTAACGGTGACCGTCTGGCCCGGCTCGGCGGTGGTGGTGCCGGAGACAGGCACCGCGCCGGTGGCTTCCGCCGCGTTGAGGGTGTTGTCGCCCGCCACGGTGGCGATGCTGATGGTGGGCGGCGTGGCCGCGAGCGTGAAGCCATCGGCCATGGCCGGGCTGACGTTGCCTGCGGGGTCGGTGAGCGTGGAGCTGGTGGTCCAGTCGCCGTCCAGGTAGCTGAGACCAGGCTTCAGTGTGCCCAGTGGCACGGTTTGCGTGATGCTGAAAGGACCGCTGCCGCTGGCGGTGCCGCCTTGGGCGGCAGGCAGGTCGGCGGCCAGCACGGTGTAGCTCAGGATGCTGGTGGTGCCGTTGGGGGCGGTGACGGTGGTGGTGACCACGTCGCCGACCTTGGCGTCGGCAGGCAAGGTCACGCTGAGCTGCACGCCGTTGGCGGCTTCGGCGGCGCTGACGCCACCTGCGGCTTCAGGGATGGCCACGGCAGGCGAGGCACTGGCTGTGGTGTCGATGGTGAGCGGCAGCGTGGTCGGTGCGCTGGTGTTGCCTGCCGGGTCGGTGGCAGTCACCGTCACGTTGGCCACGCCGTCTGGCAAGGCCTGCGTGGGCGTAACGCTCCAAGTGCCGTTGGGGGCCACCACGGCGGTGAGTACTTCGCCCGTGGGCAAGGTCACGGTGATGGTGTCGCCCGCTGTGCCGGTGCCCGCGATGGTGGGCGTGTTGTCGGCTGTGGTGCTGTCGCCCAGAGTGCCGGTGTCGCTGGTGGTGGCCAGGCTGGCCACTGGTGCAGCGGGGGCCACGGTGTCGAGTGTGAAACCGCCGGGCGTGGCGGTGCCTGACACGCCGCCGTGGTCAAGCGTGGTGCTGGTGGTCCAGGCACCGTTGTTCAGGCTGGTCAGTTCGCTGCTTGGAATCAGCTGGGTGATGGTGCCTGCGGCGATGTCGGTTGCGCTCAACACAGTGCTGACCGTGAAGGTTCCCGCAACGCCAGGGCGAGTGAAAACAGTGGTGACGGTGTCACCAACTACAGCGCCCACGGGCAAGCCGCAAACCAGCGGCGTGCCGCCCGCGCTGGCGGCTTCGGCCGCGTTCACGCCCAGAGGCGCTTCGGGCAGGCTCACGGCGATGCGGCCGGTGTCGATGACGAGTTCGCTGGTGCTGGTGTCGGTGCCCACGTTGCCTGCGGCGTCGGTGATGACGGCGACCACGCTGTAGGTGCCGTTGGCCAGTGTCAGTGTGCCGCTGGTGGGCGTGGCGGTGGCCAGGTCCAGGCTCCAAGTGCCTTGGGCGTTGGGCGTGACGGCATACGTTGCGCCGCCCACGGTGACCGTGAGGCTCTCGCCGGGGGCCAGAATGGCACCGCCGGTGAGGGTCGGTGTGAGGGTGTTGCCCACCGTGGGCACCACCGTGGGCACGTTGGCCGTGGTGTCGATGGTGACGGGCACGTCGGTGGGCAGGCTCACGTTGCCCGCCGGGTCGGTGGCGGTGACGGACACGCTGGTCACGCCATCGGCCAGGGCTTGGGTCGGGGTCACGCTCCAGGTGCCGTTGCCCGCGACCACGGCGGTGAGCACTTCGCCTGTGGGGAAGGTCACGGTGATGGTGTCGCCGGGCGTGCCAGAGCCCGTGATGGTGGGCGTGGTGTCGCTGGTGATGTTGTCGGTGTGGCTGGTGCCGCTGTCGCTGGCCGCGGCCACGTCGGCCGCAGGGGCTGCTGGCGGCGTGGTGTCGATGGTGACCGGTACAGCCGTGGGGGCGCTGGTGTTGCCTGCGGGGTCGGTGGCGGTCACGGCCACGCTGCTGAGCCCTTCGGGCAGGGCCTGGGTGGGTGTGACGCTCCAGTTGCCGCTGCCGTCGACCACGGCGGTGAGCACTTCGCCTGTAGGGAAAGTGACGGTGATGGTGTCACCCGCTGTGCCGGTGCCCGTGATGGTGGGCGTGGTGTCGCTGGTGACGTTGTCGGTATTGCTGGTGCCACTGTCGCTGGCGGTGGCCACGTCGGCCACAGGCGCGGCTGGCGGTGTGGTGTCGATGGTCAGCGCCACGGTGGTGGGCGCGCTCACGTTGCCAGCCGGGTCGGTGGCGGTGACTGTCACGTTGGCCGGGCCGTTGGCCAAGGCTTGCAGGGGCGTGACGCTCCAAGTGCCGTTGGCGGCCACCACAGCGGTGAGCACTTCGCCTGTGCCGGGCATGGTGACGGTGATGGTGTCACCGGGCGTGGCGCCGCCACCGGTGATGGTGGGTGTGTTGTCACCGGTGAGGTTGTCGGTGTTGCTGGTGCCGGTGTCGCTGACGGCGGCCACATCGGCCGCAGGGGCTGAGGGCGCGGTGGTATCGAGCGTGAAGCTGCCCGGTGCAGCGGGGCCTGCCGTGCCGTTGTGCGTGATGGTGGTGCTGGTGAGCCAGACGCCATCGACCACGAGGTCGGCCGAGGGGATGATCTGCTGGATGCTGCCCGTGGTGATGTCTTGCGGGCTGAGCACAGTGCTCAGCGTGGTGGTGGTGCCGTTGGGGTTGGTGACCACGCTGGTGACGGTGTCTCCGGCTTGGGCATTCAGGGGCAAAGCGATCACCAGTGGGGTGCCGCTGAGGCTGGCGGCCTCTAGCGCGTTCACACCTGCAGGGGCTTCGGGCAGTGTGACACTGGGGGCGCTGGTGTTGATGGTCAGCTCGCCGGTGGAGGTGTCGATGCTGGTGTTGCCAGCGGCGTCACTGGTGGTGGCGGTGACGCTGTAGTTTTGGCCGTTGACCAATGTGCCCAAGCTGCCGCTGACGGGCACGTCTGTGCCCAGGTCGAGCGACCAGACGCCTTGTGCGTTGGGTGTGACGGCATAGGTGGCGCCGTTGACATTGACGGTGAGGGTTTCACCTGCAGCCAGCACGGCTGTGCCCGTGAGTGTGGGGGTGAGCGTGTTGCTGGTGAGCGCCGCAACCGTGGGCACGGCAGGCGGTGTGGTGTCGATGGTGATGGGCACCGAGGTGGCGGGGCTGGTGCCTGCCGTGTTGCTGGCGACCACACTGGCGTTGGCCGTGCCGTCTGCCAGCGCATGGGTGGGCGTGACGCTCCAGGTGCCGTTGCCTGCCACGGTGGTGGTCAGCACCTCGCCGGTGCCGGGCATGGTGACGGTGATGGTGTCACCCGCGGTGCCTGTGCCCGCGATGGTGGGCGTGTTGTCGCTGGTGATGTTGTCGGTGTTGCTGACGCCGGTGTCGCTGGCTGCGGCCATGTCGGCGGCTGGGGCCGACGGCACGACCGGGGCAGGAGGCGTGGGGGGAGCAGGTGGCGCGGGTGGCGTGACGGGTGTGAGGGCAAATGGTGTGGCGGCTGGCTGAACCAGGCCGTCGCTGCCCGTGAAAGGCAGCGTGGCGGTGCCCACCGATGCGGGCAGGTTGACGCTGAAGTGGCCATTGGCATCAACCGCCGCTTGAACCGTGGTGCCATTGGGCAAGGTGACGGTGACGGTGGACAGGGGCAAGGCGGTGCCGGTGACGGCCACACTGTTGCCGCTGGGCGTTTGGGTGGTGACCAGCACCTCACCGAGCAACCAGCGGTTGAGCTGCGAGTCTTGTGTGAAAGTTTGTTCTGCCGCAGAAGGGGCGGCCTTGAGCGCGTTCAGCGCGGTTTGGCGACCGGCGTCGACCAAAGTGGCCCCTGCAGTGGTGAGGCTGCCGGTGGTGACGTCGATGTTGGCGGCCAGTTGGGTCAGGCTGTTGGACAGGCTGCCGGTGTTGCTGTCCACACCCGAGAGCTTGGCCAGGGCCAGGCCGTATTTGAGGTCGCCAGTCAGGGCCACGCTGCCGTTGGGCTGCACCAAAGGTGCGGCATTGAAGCTGCCGCTGTTGGTGGCGGTGGGGGCGGTGCCCGTGATGTCGACACCGGCCAAGCCGAGGGCTTGCGCCACGGCGGTGTTGATGGCGAGCACCACCGAGGCGGCAGGTGGCACCACAGCGCTGTTGCCGACCGCTTTGAGCACGGCCAGCTCGGTGATGGGGGTGATGTGGATGGTCAGTGTGGAGGTGGCAGGCACGACCACAAACTGTGCGGACCCCACCTCGGCCACGCCCATGGCGCGCAAGGATGTGTCCAGGGACTTGGGCGAAGCGCTGACTTCGTCCAGGTAGTTGGTGGCCACGCCGTTGGCATCGATCACCTTGACCAGCACGGTGCCACGGTAGTCGCCCATGCCTGCACGCAGGACACGGAAGGTGCCATCTGCGGCGATGGTGGTTTGGCCCAGCAAGTTGCCGGTGCTGTCGTAGACCAGAACATCGGCACCACCCGACACGGGGCCTGCAGCCACGCTGCCTTGAACGATCAGGTCAGGAGGGGTGACGGCTGTGATGGTGTCTGTTGTGATGGTGACTGGCACCGTGGCAGGTGCGCTGGTGTTGCCAGCAGGGTCGGTGGCGGTGACGTGGAAGTTGTTCAGGCCCGTGGGCTGCGCCACGGCGGGCGTGATGCTCCAAGCCCCACCGGCGGCAACCACAGCGGTGCCCAACAAGGTCGTGCCATCGGGCGCGTACAGCTTGATGGTGTCGCCAGGCGTGCCTGTGCCCGTGATGGTGGGGGTGTTGTCTGTGGTGATGCTGTCGCCCACCACACCGGTGTCGCTGCTGGCCGCGAGTGCTGCTGCGGGGCTTGCGGGGGCGATGGTGTCGATGGTGATGGGCAGCGGGGTGGCTGGGCTCACGGCACCTGCCGGGCTGGTGGCGGTGATGCTCAGGTTGTTGAGGCCTTCGGCCAGGGGTTGACTGGGCGCAACGTGCCAAGTGCCGTCAACAGCCACGGTGGTGGTGGCGATGACTTGGCCTGCGGCGTTTTTGACGGTGATGGTGTCACCGGCCGTGCCCGTGCCTTCGAGCACGGGGCGGGTCACATGGGTCAATTTGTCGGTGCTGCTCGCACCGGTGTCGCTGGTGGGCGCGATGTGGGCCGCTGGCGCCGCGGGTGGCGTCACCGATGCGGGTGGCGGCGTGGTGACATGTGTGTCATTGCCACCACCATGCCCACCGCCGCCGGCAGCTGCGGCCAGGCCAGCGCCGCCCACCAACCACCAAGGGTTGAACCAGACGACGTTTTCGACCAGGGTGATGGGGGTCACTTCAGACACCAGCGTGGTGAGCGCGGGGCGGGTGCCCTCGTCGATCACATAAACGCTGAGGTCGCCTTTGGGCAAACGGCCGGTCAGGCTGTCTTTGGGGGCCTCGACGATGGCTTCGTCGTAGTACTGTTCGATGATGACGTCGGCTTTGACAGAGCCTTCAAAGTAGATTTCCAGGTCACGACCCGCACGCTTGGCGCGCACATGCTCGGGCGCGCGCTCGCTTTGGGGGTCACGCAGCTCGTAGCGGGTGGCCGATTCGGCCTTGACGCGCAGCGGTGTGCCCGCATCGCCGTCGCCAGCGGTCACGTTGAAACTTTGCTCGACCTGGCCCTTGCGGCTGGTCTTGGTCAGGAGTTGCAGTTTTTTGGCGGTGGCTTTGGCGGCGGTGCTCATGGTCGGTCTCTCGGGCTCAAGGTCGCGGTTGGCGACGGATCAGTTCATGGAAATGGGAGGGTGATCTCGCTGCTTGCGCCCTGAGCAGTCTTAAATTAATAAAACCGCTTCATGTGAGCACATATTCAGCAAAATCTCACAAGTACACATTGATACTTGCGAATAGTGCAGAAGGTATCAAATTTATCGATTTCAAACTATTAGCCCTTGGGCTGATTCGATCGATTTTTGATGAATAAAGTGATCAATATCAAAGGCTATTAGCTCAATAGCCAATAGCCTTTGAGGGAATCCATCATTAGCATTCAAAGCCCCGAGGCCCACTGACCGCCAGAATGAAGCATGTTTACGTCATCGATGACAACGAGGTCATTGGCACCACATTGGGGCAAACCTTGGACCGATTGGGGTACACCTCCGAGGTTTACAGCGACCCGCTGGTGTTTCTGCAAAACTCGATGCCCGTCTCGCCCGCCGTCATCTTGCTGGACATGCGCATGCCCAGCATGTCGGGGGTGGAGCTGCAGCAGCGGCTCAAAGAAGTGGGCCGCAAAACACCCATCGTGTTTGTCAGTGGGGAGTCGCTGAGCAGCGAGATTGTGTTGGCCATGAAGCAAGGCGCTGTGGACTTTTTAATCAAGCCATTCAACCTGGACGACCTGTTGACCGCCGTTGAGGTGGGCCTGGACAAGGACCGCCAGCAAACGGCCACGGCCTCAGAGCAGCGCTCGCTGCAAGCGCGCTACGACAGCCTGACCCCACGCGAGAAAGAAGTCTGTGGCCTGCTGGCGCAAGGCTGGCTGAGCAAAAAAATTGCCGCCGATCTGGGCATCAGCAACGCCACGATCAAGGTGCACAAGGCACGCATCCTCGAGAAGATGCAAGTCACATCGCTGCAGCAATTGGCGCTGAGCGTGGAGCAGTTGGGCCTGGCTTGATGCTTCAAGCCAGCTGAAGGTTCAAGCGGGCTGCAAAGGAATCCACAGCTCAACGCTGGCTCCGCCTGTGGGCAAGTTTTGCAGCAGCATGCCACCGTTCCAGGTGCTCAAGACGTAGTGGCACAAAATCAGCCCGACGCCCATGCCAGAGTCCTTGGTGGACTGAAAATGCAGCCACTCTTGCGCCAAAAAATGAGGCTCAAAACCTGGCCCGTTGTCTTGCACGGACAGCAAGGCATGGGGACGGCCGTGGCGAATTTGCTGCGCCAGCCGCAGCGTGATGTGCGGCTTGGCGTGGGGTTTGTGCGATGGATTTTTGGCCGCAACACCGGAGCCTGTGAGCGCGTCCATCGCATTGGCCACCAGATTGAAAATGATGCGCTCGAGCAGCACTTTGTGGGCCAACACGTTCAATTCGAGCACCTGACTGGGTGCAGTGAACTGAACCGCCCTGCGGCGTGTTTCGTTTTGCAAGATCGGCAGCATGTCGTCGATGCATGTACCGATGGCCACAGCTTCGTGGTCGGTTTTTTGGGCCATCAAAAGGTTGCGCAAGCTTTGGTTCATGCGCCCGATTTTTTGAACCAGTCCCAGGCTCTGGTCGATGGACGCCTGCAGGACCGCGTCGGTGTCTTTGACGCGCAACTGCGATTCTTGCAGCGTCAATGTCAGCGCCGCCAGCGGTTGGCTGAGCTCGTGCACGATGGCCGAGTTGAACATGGCCAAGCTGCTGACGGTTGAAAAGCGCGAGTTGATCATGAGCATGTGGTCGCGCTCGCTGATGAGCCGCGTCATTTCCTCGTTTTCAGTCTCCCTTTTCTCGACCTCACTGCGAAGCTGACGGATAGTCTGCAAACTTTCCACTTGTGCTTGCAGCACTTGTCGCTCGCCATCCCAAAACTTTTCAATGTAATAGCCTGCGATGGCAATGTGCGTGAGAACAGTCAAGGTTGAACCTAGGCTGCGTGTCGCAAAACCCCAGGTACTTTCAGAGTAAAGGGTCTGCCCAATATCCAGGACCACGGCCGTCAAGCGCAAAACACAGAAAAGCAGGTAGCCCACAACAAACAACAGCATTAATTTGACTGTGAAGCGCGGCTCTAGACGGTAAAGCCGGATTAACTCAACAAGACGCCAAACAGAGATCACTGCAAGCATCCCCATGATCCATGTCACACGTTGTGGATAAGTCCCATACTGGCGCAAAACTTCATAAATCAAGCACACCGCAACAGGCAGTCCCCAAAGCAATGCATTGCTATTTTTCGACCGTGTTCCGCTCCACTCTTTGCAGAGCAAGGCCTGCGCAACGCTGCCCGAAAACAGGAAAAAGTTAGCGATCGTGTAGCCAAACTTGGGCCACAGCGGCTCAAGTCCAAAATACAAGTAGTACGCCGCGAACATCCCCAGCGACAATGGCCAATAAGGGTGAAAACGCCCCTGCAACGTCGTCCCTCGGAACACTGTGATCGCTTGCCCCAAGATGAGAACAAAGAAAATCAGAAAAGTGATGTTGTTGATGTCGAGCAAGCAATCCCCAATACAGCAGCAGATTTTCAAATCGAACGACCAGCGATTTGACCATAGACATTCCATCGGCATAGGGGGCCTCCGGTAGGAGGCGCCCCTGCCACATCACCCGGCATGCGGGTCCGTACCGGGCGGTTCGAGCGCTTGAGGTTCATGGGCAGGTCCTCAGTGAGCCACCTGTGCCCAGCCTTGAACCTGTCCATCCCCGTGTCTCGGTGCTCATGCAACGTACCTCCAGCTTCGTCGCTGATGGGATCACGCCCGGCTTCACCGTACGCTACGCCCACCCGCCCAGGTGACCCCAGCATCTGACGCATGGCCTTGCAGCTTTGCACGTCCTCAGACTCTCACTCTCGTTCGGTCCTTCACGGTCTCCATCCGGCCTTGTGGGCCTCGTACTGCCGCTACTACGACCTCTGCTGACTTCTCGCTCCGGCAAAGCCGTCGCCCTTTCAGGCACGAGGCGAGATCTCCCCAGGTAAGAACGCACACCTTCGTCGCACAACCGCCGCATCTACGCCACCTCGCCCTGCTTGGCAACGCCTTCTATGCGGTTCTTGTTCATCGGCTCGCTTGTTTACGCTCCACGCTTCCTTCCCACGCTCGGTCGCCCTCACGCAGTTGCGCTTCACTTTGCGCACTATGACCAACTCGCAGCGGGACTTTCACCCGCAGGTGTGCGCCCATGCTGGGCGTACAAGAAAAAAGCCCGGGTGAAAAAAATCACACGGGCTTTATCTTGGCGGAAACGGAGGGATTCGAACCCTCGATGAGGCTCTACACCCCATACTCCCTTAGCAGGGGAGCACCTTCGGCCACTCGGTCACGTTTCCAGTGGGTCAAATTATAGCTCAGGCTTGGTCCAGATCGAAGGCCTTGTGCAGCGCGCGCACGGCCAGCTCCATGTATTTTTCATCGATCACGACCGAGGTCTTGATTTCCGAGGTCGAGATCATCTGGATGTTGATGCCCTCTTCGCTCAAGCTGCGGAACATCTTGCTGGCCACGCCCACATGGCTGCGCATGCCGATGCCCACGATGGAGACTTTGCAGATTTTGGTGTCGCCCGTGACTTCCGTGGCGCCCAGTGCGGGCAGCACGGTGTCTTTGAGCAAGTCGGTCGTGCGGGCATAGTCGTTGCGGTGAACGGTGAAGCTGAAATCGGTCTTGCCGTCCTTGCTCACGTTCTGGATGATCATGTCCACTTCGATGTTGGCATCGGCCACCGCGCCCAAAATTTGGTACGCGATGCCAGGCTTGTCAGGCACGCCGAGCACGGAGATTTTGGCTTCATCGCGGTTGAATGCGATACCGGAAACGATGGCTTGTTCCATTTGTTCGTCTTCTTCAAAAGTGATCAGGGTGCCAGATTTGGCTTCTTCATTGATGTCGATGTCCCAGGGCGTGAAGCTCGAGAGCACGCGCATGGGCACTTTGTATTTGCCCGCAAATTCGACCGAGCGGATTTGCAGGACTTTGGAGCCGAGCGACGCCATTTCGAGCATCTCTTCAAAGCTCACTTTGGCCAGGCGGCGCGCTTCGGACACGACACGGGGGTCGGTGGTGTACACGCCATCCACGTCGGTGTAGATCAGGCATTCGTCGGCTTTCATGGCCGCGGCCACAGCCACAGCCGAGGTGTCCGAGCCGCCACGGCCAAGCGTGGTGATGTTGCCGTTGTCGTCCACCCCCTGGAAGCCGGTGATGATGACGACCTTGCCAGCGGCCAGGTCGCCGCGCACGCGCTGGTCGTCGATCGACTCGATGCGGGCCTTGGTGTAGGCGTCGTTGGTCTTGATGGCCACTTGCCAGCCCGCGTAGCTGACCGAAGGCTGGCCTTCGGCTTGCAAAGCAATCGCCAACAAGGCCGAGGACGCCTGCTCGCCCGTGGAGGCCAGCATGTCGAGTTCGCGGTTGTAGGCGGTATCAGGTTTGGCGGGGGCCAGTTCTTTGGCCAGGCCGAGCAGGCGGTTGGTTTCGCCGCTCATGGCGCTGGGGACCACCACGATCTGGTGGCCAGCGCGAGCCCATTTGGCCACGCGCTTGGCGACATTGCGGATGCGCTCGGTCGAGCCCATCGAGGTGCCGCCGTATTTGTGAACGATCAAAGCCATGTGTATTGTCTAAAGAGGGGAAAAGCGGTCGTTGCGCGGCTTGAACATCCGGCAAAACCGAACGATTGTACCAACCGGACTGACGCGCTCTTGACTCGCCAGGCCACGGCTGAAAGCAGACTCAGTCGGGCTGCCAGCTCAGGGCGTCGCCCGCACGCCGCACAAAACCGCCGCCCACTTTGAGGTGCAGCCGGTGGCCCCGCGTGGTGCAGTCGGCCAGCTGGGCTTGCAACTCGTGCAACTGGGCGGTGCTGGGGGTCACCTGGTGCTGGCTTTTGAGCCAATGGCGCAGCACCAGCGCCTGCCGTGCTGGGCTGAGCGCACGCAGCGCGGCAATGGCGGGTGGCAGCCCCACCTGCGCCAGTACTTCGGCCGCGAGCTCGTCAAGCAGCTGCTGGGCCTGGGCCGCATGGGCGGCGCTGCGTGCAAAGGTGTCTCTGAAGGCGGGCAAGGCCTGCGCCAGCGCGGGCAAGACCTCGGCGCGGATGCGGTTGCGGGTGAACTGCACATCGCTGTTGGTGGGGTCTTCCACCCAAGCTTGACCCCGCTCGCGCAGCCATTGGCGCACATCGGCCCCGGCCACCTGCAGCAGCGGCCGATGCCACTGCAAACCCAAACGCTGCCAATGTGCGGGCATGGAGGCCAGGCCAGGCAAACCCGCACCGCGTGACAAGGCGATCAGCAAGGTCTCGACCTGGTCGTCGGCGTGCTGGGCCAGGGCAATGGCTTTGGCATCAGGCCAGTCGCGCCGGACCGCATCGGCCAGCGCGGCGTAGCGCGCTTGGCGGGCTGCGTCTTCGGGGCTTTGCCCGGGAGCCGAGCGCGCATTGACGTGGCAAACGGTCAGCGGCACGTTCAGTTGCGCGCACAGTTGACGGCAATGGGCCTCGAAGCCGTCAGCAGCAGCTTGCAGCCCGTGGTGCACATGCACCGCCCTCACCTGCCCCGGCCAGCGCGCTGCGCAGGCGCACAAGAGCGCGGTCGAATCAGCGCCGCCCGAGAGGGCCACCACAAAAGGAAAGCCCGGGCTGAAGCCAGCCAGGGCCTGATCGACCGCGAGCGTCATGGGCGCAGGCCCATGACGGCAGGGTCAGAAGGCTTGTCCGAAGACTTATTTGCCTGCTTTGGAATCGTTGTAGCGGCCGTAGCTTTGCAGGCGCTCATAGCGGCGGTCCACCAGTTCCTTGGGCTTGAGGTCAGCGACCTGACGGAAAGCGTCGGCCAAAGCGCGCTTGAGGAAGGACATCATCTGGGCGGGGTCACGGTGCGCGCCGCCCACGGGCTCGCTCACGATCTTGTCGACCAGGTTCAGGGCCTTGAGGCGGTGGGCGGTGATGCCCAACGCTTCGGCCGCGATTTCGGCTTTCTCGCCGGTCTTCCAAAGGATGGAGGCGCAGCCTTCGGGGCTGATGACCGAATACACCGAGTACTGCAGCATCAAGACCTGATCGGCCACCGAAATGGCCAGTGCGCCGCCCGAGCCGCCCTCGCCGATGATGGTGGTGATGATGGGCACTTCGAGCTGGGCCATCTCGAAAATGTTGCGGCCAATGGCCTCGGACTGGCCGCGCTCTTCGGCGTCAATGCCAGGGTAAGCGCCGGGGGTGTCCACAAAGGTGAAGACGGGCAGCTTGAATTTTTCAGCCGTCTTCATCAGGCGCAAGGCCTTGCGGTAGCCCTCGGGCTTGCTCATGCCAAAGTTGCGCAGGGCACGCTCTTTGGTGTCGCGCCCCTTTTGCTGGCCCAGCACCATGCAGGCCTGGCCGTTGAAGCGGGCCAGCCCACCCACGATGGACAGGTCGTCTGCAAAGTGGCGGTCGCCGTGCAGCTCGACAAAGTCGGTGAACAAGGCGTTCACGTAGTCCAGCGTATAGGGACGCTCAGGGTGACGGGCGATCTTGGTGATCTGCCAAGGCGTCAGATCGCTGTAGATGTCCTTGGTCAGTTGCTGGCTTTTTTTGGTCAGCTGGTCGATTTCATCGGTGATGTCGACCGCCGATTCGCTTTGCACATAGCGCAGCTCTTCGATCTTGGCTTCCAATTCGGCAACCGGTTGCTCGAAGTCGAGAAACGTTCGTTTGGCCAAGTTTTTCTCCTCAATTCATGTGGACCCGAAGGTCCCGCGTGGCATCAATACGCCACAGGCAGCGGATCCAGCGACCGCCAAATATACCAAGTCGCCACGGTGCAGTAAGGCGCCCAGGCTTGGGCGACCTCGCGCACATCGCTGCGGCTGACCGGTTCACCCGAAAAATAGTTGCGGCTGATGCCGTTGATGAGCCCAACGTCGTCCAGCGGCAGCACATTGGGGCGCATCAGGTGGAACATCAGGAACATCTCGGCCGTCCAGCGGCCAATGCCTCGAATGGCCACCAGCTCGGTGATGATGGCCTCGTCGTCCATGTCCTGCCAGCCTTTGACGTGCAAAGCGCCCGAATCAAAGTGCAGCGCCAAGTCCACCAGGTACTCGACCTTGCGGGCCGAGAGGCCTGCCGCCCGCATGTCGTCGACCTTGAGCTTGAGCACGCCGGAAGGCGTCAGCTTGCGCGACAAGGCGGCAAAGCGGTCCCAGACGGTTTGCGCCGCCTTGACCGAAATCTGTTGGCCCACGATGGAGCGGGCCAGGGTCACAAACGCGTCCCCGCGCGACTCCAAAATGGCGTCGCCAAACTGCGGGATGAGTTTTTTCATGACCCGGTCCTTGCGCGCCAGGTGCGCGCAGGCCTGGGCCCAATACTCGGGTGTGACCGAAACGGCGGCCGCTTTGCTCACTGCGCGGCCTCCCAGGTGGTGCCGGTGGGCGAGTCCTTGAGCACGATGCCCTGCGCCAGCAAATCGTTGCGGATGCGGTCGGCTTCGGCGAAGTTTTTGGCCTTCTTGGCGTCGGCCCGGGCCTGGATCTGCATCTGGATGGCCGCGTCATCCAGGCCTGCGCCAGACTGCAGGTAAGTCGTTGGGTCGCTTTGCAGCAAACCCAAAACGCCGCCCAGCGCCTTGAGCAAGCCCGCACGCTCGGCCGACTGGTTGCGGTTGACCTCGCTGGCCAGCTCAAACAGCACGGCCACCGCTTCGGGCGTGCCAAAGTCCTCGTCCATCGCGGCCTTGAAGCGGGCCGCCATGGGCTCGGCCCAGTCGATCTTGACCTCGGCAGGCGGCACGGCCTGCAATGCGGTGTACAGGCGTTTCAGGGCGCCTTTGGCGTCTTGCAGGTGCACATCGCTGTAGTTCAGCGGGCTGCGGTAATGCGCACGAACGATGAAAAACCGGATCGTTTCGGCATCGAACGCTTTGAGCACGTCACGGATGGTGAAGAAATTGCCCAGGCTTTTGGACATCTTGACGCTGTCCACATTGACGAAGCCGTTGTGCATCCAGTAATGGGCCAGGGGCTTGCCATGGGCCCCTTCGCTTTGGGCGATCTCGTTTTCATGGTGGGGGAAAGGCAAATCAGCGCCGCCACCATGGATATCAAAGGTCTCTCCCAGCAAGGCGCACGACATGGCCGAGCACTCGATGTGCCAGCCCGGACGGCCTGCACCGTAATCGCTGGGCCATTTCACATCTTCAGGTTCATCGGCTTTGGCCGATTTCCAAAGCACAAAATCCAGCGGGTCGGCTTTGTCATCCGACACCGCCACGCGCTCACCAGACTGCAACTCATCGAGCGTCTTGCCCGACAACTTGCCGTAACCGGGGAATTTGCGCACGGCGTAATTCACATCGCCTGCTGGCGTCTGGTACGCCAAACCTTTGGACTCCAGCTGACCCACGATGCTCAGCATTTCAGGCACGTAGTCCGTTGCGCGGGGGTCGTGTGTGGGGCGTTCAATGCCCAAGGCATCAAAGTCGCGGTACATGGCCACGATCATGCGGTCGGTCAGCTGGCGGATGCTTTCCTTGTTTTGAACCGCACGCTTGATGATCTTGTCGTCGATGTCTGTGATGTTGCGGACAAAGTTGACTTTGTAACCACTGGCTTTGAGCCAACGCTGAACCACATCAAAAGCCACATTGGCACGTGCATGGCCGATGTGGCAGTCGTCATAGACCGTGATACCGCAGACATACATCCCGACATGCCCGGGCACGATGGGTTGGAACGCGGAAACAGCACGTGTGAGCGTATTGAAAATGCGCAAGCTCATGTCAGGTCAAAAATCCAAATGCCCATGCCAGCCCGCCAAGTTTGGCAAAGCGGTTTGGGGGGGTACAGCTGAAAAGGAATCAGGCCCTGCTCGGGCCTGCCAGACGAGGGCGGGCGACCCTTAAACCAGTGGGCCTCCGCTACAATGGACCTCAGTATAGCCCGTCAAAAAGTCTGCTCTTCAGGCCCGTGGCTGTGAAATTCCCCACCTGACCCCGCCCATGGTTCTTCACCCCGTTCGTCCTCTTCGCTGCGCTGTGCTGGCCATTGTGTGCTGGCTGAGCGCTGCGCCTGCTTGGGCCGACGTGTATGCCGACGTGCAGCGCTTGGTGGGGCGTCAAGAATGGGACAAAGCCCAGACCTTGGCCAAGCAACACCTCTCAAGCCGGGCGCAAGACCCGCAGATGCGCTTGTTGCTCAGCCGCATACAAGAAGGTTTGGGGCAAATCGATGCGGCAACGGCCACCTTGCTGGAGCTGACCCTGACTTTTCCGGAGCTGGCCGAGCCCCACAACAACCTGGCCGCCCTTTATGCACAGGCCGGGCGCTATGACGACGCCCTGGCGTGCCTGAACCGGGCCATCTTGGCCCGCCCCGACTACGCCACTGCGCTCGAAAACCTGGGCGACCTGCACGCTGCACTGGCCAAACAAGCTTATGACCGCTCCGTCAAAGCCGCACCCGACGCTCCTCGCCCACGGTCCAAGGCTCAGGCCCTGGGGCAAATCCTGCAAGCCGATCCACGCTGAACACCCTCACACACCATGAAACGCTCTTTTTTGCGCTGGTCCGCCGCCCTGAGTTTGTGCCTGGCCACGGCCATGACTTTGTCACCCACTTGGGCGAATGCGGCCAACCCGCGCGTGCGCGTGGCCACCAACCTGGGTGACATCGAGATCGAGCTGCAAGCCGACAAGGCGCCCAAGACCGTGGCCAACTTTTTGCAGTACGTCAAAGACAAGCACTACAACGGCACCATCTTCCACCGCGTGATCGCCAACTTCATGGTGCAAGGTGGGGGTTTTGACCCCCAATACAAACAAAAGCCCACGCGTGCGCCCATCCAGCACGAAGGGCGTGCCGCCACAGCGGCGGGCCTGAAAAACCAGATCGGCACCGTCGCCATGGCGCGCACAGGTGACCCGCATTCGGCCACCTCGCAGTTTTTCATCAACGTGGTGGACAACGCTTTTCTCGACCCAGTGCTGATCCCCGAAGGGGACCCCGTGGCGCGCTTTGAATACCAAGGCCAGGTCGTCGAGAACGTGCCCCGCAGCAAGCTGATCAACCACCCCCAACTGTGGGGTTACACCGTTTTTGGCATCGTCACGTCCGGCATGGACGTGGTCCAGAAAATCCGCAACACGCCCACGGGCGCAGGCGGCCCCCTCCCGAGCGATGTCCCAAAGACATCGATCGTCATTCAATCCATCACTTTGATTCCTTGAACACCATGAGCAACCCACAAGTTGAACTGCACATTGCCGGCTACGGCGTCATCACCCTCGAGCTCGACGGTGAAAATGCCCCCCTGTCCACCGCCAACTTTTTGGCTTACGTGAACAAGGGCCACTACGACAACACCATCTTCCACCGCGTGATCCCGGGCTTCATGATCCAAGGCGGCGGTTTCGAGCCTGGCATGTCGCAAAAGCCCACCGATGCGGCCATTGAAAACGAAGCCAACAACGGTCTGAAAAACGACAACTACACCGTGGCCATGGCCCGCACGCAAGCGCCCCACTCGGCCACTGCGCAGTTCTTCATCAACGTGGCCGACAACGGCTTCCTGAACCACACCGCGCCTTCGCTGCAAGGCTGGGGTTACGCCGTGTTTGGCAAAGTGGTCAAAGGCACCGAAGTGGTTGACCAGATCAAGGGCATCAAGACCGGCACCAAAAACGGCCACGGTGACGTGCCCAAAGAAGACGTGATCATCGAAAAAGCCGTCGCGCTCTGATCCGGACAACGCTGCAATGAAGGCCGCCCAGGCTTTTGGCACCTTGCTGGTGCCAGCCCACTGGCAAACGGTGGATGTGATTTCAGACCTGCATTTGCAGGCCACTGAACTGGCCACCTTTGAAGCCTGGCGAGACTACATGGCCCGCACGCGGGCCGATGCGGTGCTGATTCTGGGCGACCTCTTTGAAGTCTGGGTGGGCGACGATGCCGTCGCCAGCGACCCTTTTTTGCAGATGTGCGGCGAGGTGCTCGCGCAAGCCTCGCAGCAACGCCCCGTGTACTTCATGCCGGGCAACAGGGATTTTTTGGTGGGACCCGCATTTCTGAGCGAATGCGGCGTGCAAGCCCTGGCCGATCCCACCGTGTTGGTCTGGGGTGATCAGCGCACGGTGCTCACCCATGGCGATGCGCTGTGCCTTGAAGACGAGGCCTACCAACGCTTTCGCTTGCAAGCGCGTGACCCGGCTTGGCAGGCGGCCTTTTTGGGCCGCCCACTGCCCGAGCGGCTGGCCTTGGCGCAATCGATGCGTGAACAAAGCAAAGCCCACAACCAAAGCGTGGCCTACTTTGCCGATGCCGACTTGGGCCTGACCCAAGCTTGGTTGCAAGCGGCCCAAAGCGCCCACATGGTGCACGGCCACACCCACCAGCCTGCAGACCATGCGGTGCCAGCGCCCAGCACAGGGCTGCGTCAGGTGCTTTCAGATTGGTCGTTTGACCCAAACGACAATAGCGCACCACGCGCCGAAGTTTTGCGCATGCAGGCCGATGGCCAGCACGCGCGCATCACGCCGCAAGCGGCGTGACACACCCCATCCATTTCAGCGCAGCAAGTGCTTGAGCACGTTTTGCAGGCGGCGTGCGCTGGCCGCATCGTGCGGGCCTGACAACACGGCCGTCACATCACGGGCCCAGGTTTCTTGAGGGCCTGCTTCGTTGCGGCGGGTCAACAACTGCAACTGCAATGCACGACGGTCGTTGATGTGCTCGGCAGGCGTGGGCAGTTCAGCGGCCATCTCCAAGCGCATCAAGGATGTTGAAGCCATCTCGCCTGCGGGCTGGCTGACGGCCTGCGACCAGGCTTGACGGGCAGCGGCATTCACAGACCGACCCAGCTCTTGCACGGTCGGCATCGCGTCGGCTTGGCGGTCTTGCCAGGCCGCCAAAATGCGGGTGAGGGTTTCGCCATGGGCTTGCGCGGCCAGCTTGCGCAGGGCCATCTCGGCGCCTTCACGCGCTTCGCGCTGGGCGCGGAAAGCTTCGTCGCCCAAGCGTGGGCCTCGGTCTTCGCGGCGCTCGTCACGCGGGTCACGGCGCTCACCACGTTCAGGCCGGCCCATGCGGTCGCCACCGCGCTCAGCGCCGCGCTCACCGGGTCGGCTGTCGCGGCGGCCTGGTTTGCCTGCTGCGGCAGGTTCTGTTCTTTTTTGGCCTGGGCGGTCATCGCCGCGCACCGCCACCACAGGTTTGGCAGGCTTGGGCGGGGCCACGGGTGCGGCCTGCACGGGCGCTGGCTCATCAGCCGTCGTTGCTTCGGCTGCCTCTGCGTGGCCTTCGGCTGGGCTGGCGTCTTCAGACGCTTGCTCTGCAGGCTCAGTCGCAGCAGGCTCAGCGGCAACGGATTCGGTGGCAGCCGCTGGGGCCTGGGACTCGGCTGACTTTTGGGCCACCGCTTGTTGCTTGGCCTCTTCGGCCTGGCCTTTGAGCGCGGCTTCCAGCGCAAACATGGCTGCACGGATGGCGCCTGCATCGCCTTTGGCATTGGCCGCGGCCAAGGCTTTGGAGGCGTCAATCACGGCCAGGTCGTGGGCGGTCAGGGGTGCCTGGGAATGGCTGCGCTCAGTGCCCTTGCGTTGGAAGGCCTCGTCGATCGGCTTGCGGAACACTTCCCACAGCTTTTGTTCGGTCTTGCGGTCCAGAGGCACCGCTTGGGCTTCGGTCTGCCAGCGCTGCTGCAAGGCCTTGACCGCGTCAACGCGCAGGCCAGGGGCTTCGCCCAGCGCCGTGGCTTCGGCAATCAGTGCTTTGCGGCGGTCGATGCTGGCTTTTTGGGCCACGTCCAAACGGGCTGCCGCCGCGTGGATGAGCGCTTTCCACTGGGCCTGCATTTCGGCAAAGGCTTTTTCATTCAAGTGCCCGGCATTGCGCCAGCGGTCAGAAAATTGGTGCAGCGTGCGCACTTGCATGCGCCAGTCGCTGTTGTCGGCGTGCGCCTCGGTCCAGGCTTTGACCTCGTCCATCAAGGCCACGCGCTGGGCTTTGTGCGCAGCCGACTCTTGCTTGGCGTTGGCCAACCAGGCTTGCACGGTTTGGTAGGCCTCGTTGCATGCGGTGTCAAAACGCTTCCACAAGCCATGGTTGGGCAAGCCGCCCTGGTCGGTCTGCTTCCAGGCCTCGCGCAACTGGCGCAGGCTCTCTTGCATCTTGCGCCCGCCCATGGCGGGGGTTTTGTCTGCGCCCAGCAAGGCTTCCGCACGGGTCACCAAGTCTTGACGTTGCTGGTCAGTGACCCAACGCTGCCAGCCTTGGGCGTCGCCTGCGGCGATCAATGCGGCGTGCACACGCGCATCGACGGCGGTGTCGAGATGGCGGCCATGGGTCTTGAGCACCGCGTGCAGCTGGGCTGCGGCGTCAGGCAAGGCCGAAACTTCGCTTGCGGGTTCGGTGACGGGCTCGGTGGCGGCGGCACTTGCCGTTTCGGTGGCACCTTCGGGTGCAGCTTGAATCGGCTCTGGGCTAGCGCTTTCAATGGCTGGCGGGCTCGCCATTTCGGTCACCGCTGGTGCCGCACCTTGGGCAACGATTTTCTCGACTGCTTCGAGCACCAGCAACACGGCTTGGGTGGCTTCTTCGCGCAAGGCTTGGCGCTGGGCGGCGTCCAGTTTGGGCTTGGCCACTTTGGCAGGTTTGTCTGCGGCAGGTGCAGATGCAGGTGCCGCTGCATCAACCGCCACCGCTTCGCCACGGGAGCGGCGAACTTCGTCGGCCCAAACAGGCACCGATGGCAGCGCAACTTGCGCGTCGCTCAATGCTTGCAAGGCTTGTTGCAATGCAGCCGTGAAGCCATCCCAAACAGCTTGGAGCGGGCTTTGCGCCGTCTCGTCTTGCGCCGGAAACTTGAGGTCCACGCTGGGCCACACCGCGTCTTGCGTGAG
>CANBTZ010000020.1 GCA_947372495.1 Comamonadaceae bacterium
TGGCACCTCGGCTGCCAGGGTAGGCTGAGAGGGCCTGGCTGATTTTGGCAGCGCCATCGTCGCTGGTGGCGGTGCCGATGACCACATAGCCTTGTTGTGCCAGATGCAAGGCAATCGATGCGCCGATGCCACGGGACGCCCCTGTGACGAGGGCGACTTGTTTTTGTGCTTCGCTCATGCCAAGATTCCTTTCACTTCAGCCAGGGTGGCGGGGTCGTACAGCGCCACGCCGTTCAATTCAGCGTCGATGCGCTTGGTCATGCCCGCCAGCACCTTGCCGGGGCCGCATTCGACCAGGGTGGTCACGCCACGGGCCTTGATGGCCTGCACGCACTCGACCCAGCGCACCGGGCCAAAAGCCTGACGGTACAGAGCGTCACGGATGCGGTCTGCATCGGTTTCGATGGCCACATCGATGTTGTTGAGCACAGGGATCTGGGGCACACCCAAAGTCAGGGTGGCCAGCTTCTCGCGCAGCTTTTCTGCCGCAGGCTTCATCAAACTTGAGTGGAACGGGGCCGACACGGGCAAGAGCAGCGCACGCTTGGCACCCAAGCCCTTGAGCACTTCACAAGCTTTGTCCACCGCCGCTTTGCTGCCCGCGATCACGGTTTGCGCGGCGTCGTTGAAGTTCACGGCTTCGACCACTTCGGCGCTGCCCGCAGGAAATGTGGCCTGCGCTTCTTGGCAACCTGCAATGACTTTGTCCGAGGCTAAACCGAGAATGGCCGCCATGGCGCCTACGCCGACGGGAACGGCTTCTTGCATGGCTGCAGCGCGCAGGCGCACCAGCGGCGCGGCTTGCGTGAGCGTCAGCACGCCCGAAGCCACCAAGGCGCTGTACTCGCCCAGCGAATGCCCCGCCACCACGGACGGCTTGGCGCCGCCTTCGGCCAACCAAGCGCGGTAAGCGGCCACGGCCGACACCAGCATGACGGGCTGGGTGTTGGTGGTCATGGCCAAGGCCTCTTTGGGGCCTTCGTGGATCAGTTGGGCGATGTCTTCTCCCAGTGCATCTGAGGCTTCTTTCAGGGTTTCGAGCACCACGGGGTGGTCGCCCCAGGCGTCCAGCATGCCCACCGATTGGGAGCCTTGACCGGGAAAAACAAAAGCAAATGAAGTCATGTGCAAATTCTGTATCTGGAAAGAATCCGGGTGAGCGTGCCGCGCATCGCTGACCCGGGCCTGTCAAATCAATAGCGGATCAATAACGCAAGAGCACGGAGCCCCAGGTGAAGCCACCGCCCACGCCTTCGAGCATGAGGGTCTGTCCGCGCTGAATGCGACCATCGCGCACAGCCGTGTCGAGTGCCAGTGGGATCGAAGCGGCCGATGTATTGCCATGCTGGTCCACCGTCACCACCACTTTGTCAGCGCTCATCTTCAGCTTCTTGGCGGTGCTTTGCATGATGCGGATGTTGGCCTGGTGCGGAATCAGCCAGTCGATGTCCGCATCGGTCATATTGGCCTTGGCCAAGCTGGCGCGGGCGGTTTCTTCGAGCACACCCACAGCCAGCTTGAAGACGGCCTGCCCGTCCATCTTGAGCACCGGGTCACCCAAAATCGCGCCCCGGTTGACGTGACCGGGAACGCACAAAATGTCTTTGTGCTTGCCATCGGCATGCAGATCGGTGGCCAAAATGCCGGGCTGGTCTGAAGCTTCCAGAATGACCGCGCCTGCCCCGTCACCAAACAGCACACAGGTCGTGCGGTCCTTGAAGTCGAGGATGCGGCTGAACACCTCCGAGCCGATCACCAAGGCGCGCTTGGCCGAGCCGGACTGGATCATCGCATCGGCGATCGTCAGCGCATAAATGAAGCCACTGCACACGGCCTGCACGTCAAACGCCGGGCAGCCTGCGGTGCCCAGCTTGTGCTGCACCATGGTCGCCACCGACGGGAACACCATGTCGGGGGTCGATGTGGCCACGATGATCAGATCGAGATCGTCGGCCGAAATACCTGCAGCCGTCAGTGCATTGCGAGCGGCTTCGGTCGCCAGATCGCTGCTGCCCTGCGCATCGGCCGCAAAGTGGCGGGCACGGATGCCGGTGCGCTCAACAATCCAGTCGTCAGAAGTTTCAACGCCTTGCTGCGCCAGTTCGGCCGCCAGGTCGGCATTGGTCAGGCGTTTTTCTGGCAAGTAACTGCCAGTGCCCAGAATGCGGGAATAAATTCTCATACAGAGGTGACCGCTTCTGTCCGCTCGGCCTGCGCGCCCATCAACAAAGGGGCGGCATGCGCGATGCGTTCACGAACGCGGTCCAGCAATTGATTTCGGCTTGCATCATAAGCCCGGTTCAAAGCTGTCTCAAAAGCGATCTCGTCCGCCGAGCCATGGCTCTTGAACACCAGACCGCGCAAACCCAACAAGGCAGCCCCGTTGTAGCGGCGGTGATCCACCCGATTTTTAAAAGCAGATAGCACCGGATAAGCAAAAACGGCAGCTATTTTCGTGAAGATGTTGCGCGAAAATTCGGTTTTCAAGAAACCACTGATCATGGTGGCCAAGCCTTCGCTGGCTTTCAAAGCGACGTTCCCAACAAAGCCATCGCAAACCACGATGTCGACTGTGCCCTTGAAAATGTCATTGCCCTCCACGTTGCCATGAAAGTTCAAATCCCCCGAACTGGCGGCAGATCGCAGCAGTTCACCTGATTTCTTGATGATTTCATTGCCCTTGATGGCTTCTTCGCCGATGTTGAGCAAACCCACCGTGGGGTTTTGCTTGTCTTGCAGAACGGAAACCAGCGCCGAGCCCATCACCGCGAACTGCAGCAAATGCTCTGGCGTGCAGTCCACATTGGCCCCCAGGTCGAGCATGGTTGTGCCGCCGCCCTTGAAGTTGGGCATTTGACCTGCGATGGCCGGGCGGTCAATGCCGTCCATGGTTTTGAGTACGTAACGGGCAATGGCCATCAAGGCGCCCGTGTTGCCTGCGGACACGGCGGCGCCCGCTTGACCGTCTCGCACCAACTCGATGGCCACACGCATGGACGAGTCTTTTTTCTTGCGCAACGCCACTTCCAGCGGGTCGTCCATCTCCACCACCTCGGTGGCTGCCACCACTTGCGCACGCGGATCGTCAAACTCAGCCAATGCCTCAGCACGCCCAACCAACAGCAGCTGTGCATCAGGGTGCGTCGACAAAAAGCGACGGCAAGCCGCCAGCGTCACGCGGGGGCCATGGTCCCCGCCCATGCAATCGACAGCAACAGTGATCGGAGTGGGGGTGGTCATGGAATCCTTGGGCTCAAAACCGGACAAGACAAAACAGAAGCCACAAAAACAAAAGCCCGATGCTACTCAAAAAGTAGCGCCGGGCCTCTGCAGGCTTGAGGGCTGACGCCGATCAGGCTTCGGATTTGTTTTTCAACACTTGGCGACCACGGTAAAAACCGTTGGGGCTGATGTGGTGACGCAGGTGGGTTTCACCCGTGGTGGGCTCGACAGCGATGCCCGGCACATTCAGGGCATTGTGCGAACGGTGCATACCGCGCTTGGAAGGCGATTTTTTGTTTTGTTGAACAGCCATGATGGCTCCTTGAAAGCTGTGACGCCGCGCTTTTCTAAAAAAGGGACGCAGCTTCTGGTTGATGACAGGGTCGCAGGGATGAGGGCCATCCCCATGCGAAGCCTCAGATTATAGCCCAAGCTGGCGGCAAAGCACATCCCGGGCGAAGCATTCAGGAAGAAGATGGCTTTTTGAGGCTGGCCAACGCCGCAAAAGGGTGCGGGCGCTCCTGCACGTCGGCCACATCCGGATCGCTGACGGCCATGACCACGGCTTCAGGGCAAACCTCGTGCCGGGGCACCAAGGGCAAGGCCATGATCAGCTCGTCTTCGACCAGCGCCAGCGCGTCAAATTCGCGGTTGAGCACCAAAATGTCTTCTTCAGCCTCGTCGTCCAGTGCCGCAGCGGTGGCCTCGTCGGCCACAAAACGGAAAGACCGCTCTGCAAACACCGTGCTCAGCACGGGTTTGAGGCAGCGCTGGCATTGCATGGGCAAATCGACCTCGGCATCCAAATCCAGCCAAATTTCATCGTCCGCTCCGGAAGTCGGCTCTGTGCGGCCTTGAAGCCGCCACTGCACCGGGCTGGCCTCATCACCGCCACCCACTTGCTCCAAGCTCAAGCGGGTCCATTGCATCAGCGGCGAAGCACCGCTCAATTCGCCTGCGCCTTGGGCGAAGGCTTTGACGTCCAGATGTGAGGGGGCGAATTTTTTCTCCATGCACCGAGTGTAAGAGAATCACCCCATGACCGAGAACGCAACATCCCCTGTCCAGCGCACCGTGGTGCTGGGCTCCACCTCCCGTTACCGGCGCGAATTGCTGTCACGCCTGAATTTGCCTTTTGAAGTCGCCGCTCCGGATGTGGATGAAACCCCGAACGCAGGCGAACCCCCACGCGATTTGGCACTGCGCCTGGCGCTGGCCAAGGCCCATGCCGTGGCCCAGCGATTTCCACAAGCGGTGGTGATCGGCTCCGACCAAGTCGCAGACCTGGCGGGTCAGCCCCTGGGCAAACCGGGCGAGCACGCGCGCGCCGTGCAGCAGCTGCGCCAAATGCGAGGGCAAGTGGTGGTGTTCCAGACGGCGTTGGCCGTGGTCTGTTTGGCCACCGGCTTCGAGCAGGTCGACATCGCCCCCGTCCGGGTGCTGTTTCGCGACCTGAGCGACGGCGAGATCGAAAACTACCTGCAGGCCGAAAAACCCTACGACTGCGCTGGCAGCGCCAAAAGCGAAGGCCTGGGCATCGCTCTGCTCGAATCCATCGAGAACGACGACCCGACCGCGCTGGTCGGTCTGCCCCTGATCCGCACCGCGCGCATGCTGCGCGCCGCAGGAGTGAAACTGCTGTGAACACCTCTGCCCGCAACCCGCATGGCCGCCTTTTCCTGGTGCCCACCCCGCTGGACTTTGGCTGCACCGAACAAGCCCCCATCCAGGACGCGTTGCCAGAGGCCACGCTGCGCTGCGCCAGTGGTCTGCAACACTGGATCACAGAAAACGCCAAATCGACACGGGCCTTCCTCAAGCGCGTGGGTGAAGTCCACGCCCTGAACACGCCGATCCAGTCACAACTGATCACCGAACTGCCCCGCGAGGTCCACAAAAAAGGCGACCACCAAGGCGGATTTGATGCGCGCCCCTTGCTGGCCGCGGCCCTGCAAGGGCACGATGTGGGGTTGGTCAGTGAAGCCGGCATGCCCGCCGTGGCCGACCCGGGCAGCTCAGTGGTGCGCGCCGCGCACGACCTGGGCATCGAAGTGGTGCCACTGGTGGGCCCCGTGTCGCTGCTGTTGGCTTTGGCAGCCAGTGGCTTGAACGGACAAAATTTTGCTTTCGTGGGCTACCTGCCGCAAGACGCAGCAGAGCGTGCTGCCCGTCTGAAACAGCTGGAGAGCCTGGCGCAAAAAACAGGCCAAACCCAGCTGTGGATTGAAACGCCCTACCGCAACGCCGCCATGCTCAGCGGACTGCTGCAAGCGCTGCAGCCGGGCACGCGGCTGTCGGTGGCCAGTGGCCTGACCCTGCCCAGTGCACGGGTGCAAAGCCACACGGTGGCCGCATGGAAAAAGGGGATCACCGGGCCCAATGGCCAAACCCCAGCGGTGTACGCCATCGGCCCCTGAGGCCGACAGAACAACTCAGCGCAAACCAGGCACGCGGCGCATGGCCTGCACAGCGCCCTCACCCAAGGCGGCGCCAAAACGCTTGGCCAGCCGCTCGGCCACGTTCTCGTGGCGGCTGTAGTCAATCACGTCTTCGGCCTTGAGCACATCACGGGCCACACTGTCCATGCTGCCCAGTCCGTCCGCGAGCCCCATGTCCACGGCTTGCTGGCCAGTCCAAAAGAGGCCAGAGAACATGTCTGGCGTTTCCTTCAGGCGCTCACCCCGGCCTTGCTTGACCACCGCGATGAACTGCTGATGGATCTGGTTGAGCATGGCCTGTGCATGTTTGCGCTGGGCCTCGGTTTGCGGGCTGAACGGGTCCATGAAACCCTTGTTCTCGCCTGCCGTCATCAAGCGGCGCTCCACCCCCAGCTTGTCCATCAGGCCCGTGAAGCCAAAACCGTCCATCAGCACGCCAATGCTGCCCACAATGCTGGCCTTGTCGACATAAATCTTGTCTGCCGCCGCCGCAATGTAATAGGCCGCTGAAGCGCAGGATTCTTCCACCACTGCATAAACAGGCTTGTTGTGCAGTTTCTTCAGGCGGTGGATTTCATCGTTGATCATGCCCGCCTGCACAGGGCTACCGCCCGGCGAATTGATCAACAACACCAAGCCCTGCGAACCCGAGTCTTCAAGCGCCGCACGCATGGCGGCCATCACGTTTTCAGCGCTGGCCTCGCCTTCCGAACCGATCTCGCCTTTGATCGTGACCATGGCCGTGTGCGGCTGGCTCGGGTCGTTGCTGGGGACGCTGCGACTGAACAGCACGCCCGCCACCACCACCAAGAACAGCAGCCATGCCAAACGAAAGCCGTTTTTCCAGCGTCGCGCCGCCTGTTGCTCGGTCACATGGGCCAAGGCCAAGCGCTCCAGCGTCTGTCGCTCCCAATGGGCGTCGTGCGTCTGTGCTGGTGCGGGGGGGGTGGTCTGCTGGCCCTGTGGGGCCTGTGTGTCTTGCATGCTCAAAATTCAACGGGTTTCAGGTTGTAGGCAGTATGCCAGTGCACCACTCCCCCTTGCTCACTCAGGTCAATCTTGATCAAGCCGCCCCGGCAAGGCCCCCCTGCACAAGCCCCGGTGTCCGGGCGGTGCGTGGCACCATGGGTGGCGCAAATGAGCCAACGACCCGTCGCATCAAAGAAACGGTCAGGCTGGAAATCCAACTCCATCGCCACATGGGTGCAGCGGTTGATGTAGGCGTGGACCTGCCCCTCAAAGCGGATGGCAAAAGCGCGACAAGTCTGCCCGGCATAAATCACATCAAAAGGCACGGCAAGGCCCGAGTCAACCAAATCAGCCGCGTTGCACAAGGGGATCAAGTCATCCATGAGCGTCTCCAGGCGTCAGGCGTTGGCCAACAACCAACCATGCAAATCAGCCACCGAGTGCGCCACATGGCGCGGCTTCAAAGCGTGAAAGGCATCAGGCTCGTGGGCACCGTAACTCACACCCACGCTGGCGCAACCCGCGTTCAAGGCCATTTGCAGGTCGTGCGTGGTGTCGCCAATCATCAAGGTGCGCTCTGGCGACACGCCAAATTCGCGCATCAATTCGTGCAGCATCAAAGGGCTGGGCTTGCCTGCGGTCTCATCGGCTGTGCGTGAGGCATCGAACACATCGCGCAACTCCACCGCGTGCAAGGCTTCGTTCAGCCCCGCGCGGCTCTTGCCTGTGGCCACCGTCAACCAGTGGTGGCGGGCTTTCAATTCGGCCAGCAAGGGCAGCACCCCTTCAAAGAGGCTGATGTCGTTTTGGTGCACCAGGTAATGGTGCCGGTAACGCTCACCCAGCTGGGGGTATTTGTCCTTGGGCACATCGGGCGCGGCATGGGCCAGTGCAGGCATCAAGGCCATGCCGATCACATACGATGCGGCTTCGCGCGTGGGCATGGCCCCGCCCACATCCACCACCGCCTGCTGGATGCAGGTCGTGATGATGGCGGTCGAGTCAAACAAAGTGCCATCCCAATCGAAAGCGATCAGGTCAAACTGGCGGGGTCGAAATTCAGTCATGGGGGCGACTCTGGTCAATGTGCTGTTGAAGTTCCGGCGGCAAATCGGCCTGTAGCGCCACGCGCTCGGCCGTGACCGGGTGGTTGAACTGTAATCGCCAAGCGTGCAAAAACATGCGCTTGTGTCCCTGCTTTTGCAGCGCCTTGTTCCAGTCGAAGTCGCCGTATTTGTCGTCGCCCGCGATCGGGTGACCGTTGCTGGCCAAGTGCACCCGGATCTGGTGGGTGCGCCCGGTCTTGATGGTGACCTCCAGCAGGGTGGCGCCCGGCAGACGCTCGGCCACCTTGACCAGCGTGATGGAACGCATGCCGTCCGGGTCTTCAGGGGTGGTCACCTTCACGCGGCGCTCCCCGTCAGGCAACAAAAATTTGTGCAAAGGCTGGTCAATCACCTTGAGTTTGGCAGGCCAGTCGCCTTTGACCAGCGCCAAATAGGTCTTGCCCGTTTCGCGCTCGCGGAACTGGTCTTGCAGGTGTTTGAGGGCACTGCGCTTTTTGGCCACCAGCAAAATACCACTGGTGTCACGATCGAGACGGTGCACCAGCTCCAGCAGCTTGGCCTCGGGCCGGGCTTGTCGCAGCTGCTCGATCACACCAAAGCTGACACCCGAGCCGCCGTGCACCGCCACCCCGGCAGGCTTGTCGATGGCCATCAGGCTGTCGTCTTCGTGCAAAAGCGGGAATTCCCGGCCCGGCGCAGGCCGTGCGGCCTTTTCGGCGACTTTTTCAGAAATGCGAACGGGCGGCAAGCGCACCTCGTCGCCCGCTTCCACCCGCGTCTCGGCCGAGGCTCGGCCCTTGTTGATGCGCACCTCGCCGCTGCGGATGATCCGGTAGACATGGGTTTTGGGCACCCCTTTGAGGTGGCGCATGAGGAAGTTGTCGAGCCGCTGCCCGGCCGAATCCTCGTCCACGACCAGCCATTTGACCGCAGGCGCTGAAACGCCCGGCTTGGCCCCTATAATGTGATTCACTGGCTTTTGGCTGTAAGTGGTTGATTTGAATGGAAATGAATTCCTGAGGACAGGAGTTTAGTCCACCCACCACGGCAAGCCTCGCCAGAAGGTCGATGCCACCCCCGGCTCGATTTGCAGACTGAAGGCCCAGAGCCCACAGTGGCAAAGCACCCCGGAGGTTGGGCCGACGCCCTGAAACACTGATACGGAATACCCAAGCTGAGCAGCTCATCCAAAGCGGAGGCGCTGCACAGCGGATCAAAGCGAGATGGTTGTGTTGTTTGGAACCTTGCTGACTTGGTTGGAGTGGCTCATGAAGCCACAGGCCATCGTCATGCCCTGCGTTGCCGAACCTGTCCTGGACACCGCAGAACGTCTGCGGCAGTGGACACACCTGAACACCCCCCTGACCTCGCCCCATCCACGCGCCCTGAACCCCACTCCTGAGCCTTTGCTCTGCTGAGTGGCGTTCGCCTACGGCAATTCCCTTCGTTTCTCGACGTCAGCTTTGGCAACGTGGACCCGTCAACGGGTCGCTTGTAAACCGTGCCGTGCGCACGCTGTCTGAGACAGCTGCCCCGGCCGACACTGATAAAGAAGGAACGCATCATGAAACGGATGCTGATCAACGCCACGCAAGCTGAAGAGCGCCGCCTGGCCATCGTCGACGGACAAAAACTCCTCGACTACGAAATCGAAATCGAAGGCCGCGAGCAACGCAAGGGCAACATTTACAAAGCCGTTGTCACCCGTGTTGAGCCCTCCCTCGAAGCCTGCTTCGTCGACTACGGCGAAGACCGCCATGGCTTTTTGCCCTTCAAGGAAATTTCGCGCCAATACTTTGCTGAAGGCGTGTCCGTCAGCCAAGCCCGCATCCAGGACGTCATCAAAGAGGGCCAATCCCTTCTGGTGCAGGTCGAAAAAGAAGAACGCGGCAACAAAGGCGCAGCGCTCACCACCTTCGTCAGCCTGGCTGGCCGCTATGTGGTGCTCATGCCCAACAACCCCCGTGGCGGTGGCGTCAGCCGCCGCATCGAGGGCGATGACCGCGCCGAGCTCAAAGAGGCGATGGACCAGCTGGAATACCCCAAGGGCATGTCCATCATCGCCCGCACCGCAGGCATCGGCCGCTCCGCGCCCGAGTTGCAGTGGGACCTGAACTACCTGCTCAAACTCTGGACCGCCATCGATGGCGCCACCCAGGGCAAAGGCGCATTCCTGATCTATCAGGAATCCTCGCTCGTCATTCGCGCGATTCGTGACTATTTCAACAACGACATCGGCGACATCCTGATCGACACCGACGACATCTACGACCAAGCTCAGCAGTTCATGAGCCACGTGATGCCCGAGTTCGCTCCACGCGTGAAGCGCTACCGCGACGACGCGCCGCTGTTCAGCCGCTTCCAGATCGAGCACCAGATCGAATCGGCCTATGCCCGCACGGTGCAACTGCCTTCGGGCGGCGCCATCGTGATTGACCACACCGAAGCCTTGGTGTCGGTGGACGTGAACTCGGCCCGCGCCATCAAGGGCGGCGACATCGAAGAAACCGCCACCCGCACCAACCTGGAAGCCGCTGACGAAGTGGCCCGCCAGATGCGTCTGCGCGATCTGGGTGGCCTGATCGTGATCGACTTCATCGACATGGAAGAAAGCAAGAACCGCCGCGAAGTGGAAAACCGCCTGCGCGACGCGCTGCGCCAAGACCGCGCCCGCGTGCAGTTCGGCACCATCAGCAAGTTCGGACTCATGGAAATGAGCCGCCAGCGCTTGAAGCCTGCCCTGTCCGAAGGTGCGTCCATCCCCTGCCCTCGTTGCGGCGGCGCTGGCCACATCCGTGACACCGAAAGCTCGGCACTGCAGATTTTGCGCATCATCCAGGAAGAGTCCATGAAGGACAACACCGCCGCCGTGCACGCGCAAGTGCCCGTTGAAGTGGCCGCCTTCTTGCTCAACGAAAAGCGCCCTGAGATCGCCAAGATCGAACTGCAGCAACGCATCAGCGTGCTGCTGGTCCCCAACAAGTCGCTGGAAACACCGCACTACAAACTCGAGCGTTTGAAGCACGACGACCCGCGTCTGGACCGCATCGAAGCCAGCTACAAAATGGCCGAGATCGTCGAAGACGCCACCACCGTGACACGCCGTTCGCAAGAGCCCACCAACAAGCAAACGCCTGTCATCAAAGGTGTGTTGCCCGATGCACCCGCACCTGTGGCGCTGCCCAAGCCAGAAGCTGCGCCCGTCGCCGCCAAGGCCAAGCCAGCAGCTGCGCCAGCGCCTGCCGCTTCGAGCGGTGGCTTCTTTGGCTGGCTTAAAAACCTGCTGGGTAGCAACAGCACGGCCAGCCCTGCTGCGCCTGAGAAGAAAGAAGAAAAGCGCGAAGGCCGCAATGGCCGCCGTGAAGGTGGCCGCGATGGCGGTCGTGAAGGGGGCCGTGACGGCCGCCGAGGCGGTCGCGGTGAACGCACAGAACGCACCGAACGTGGTGAGGGCGTTGAAGGCCGCAACGGTCGCCGCCAAGGTGGCGAAGGCCGTGGCGACAGGGTCGAAGGCGAGCAACGTGCACCACGCGGTGAACGCACCGAGCGCTCCGAACGTGGCGAGCGCGGCGGTCGCCGCCAAGAACCACGTGGTGAAACACGTGAAGCCATCGGCAGCGATGCCCCCACGGACAACACCGAACGCAACGAACGTCCCGCACGGGGCGAGCGCAGCGAAGGTGGCCGCCGCGAGCGCACGGAAGGCAACCGGGGCGAGCGTGGTGAAGGCGGTCGCCGCGAACGTGGCGAGCGTCGTCAGGAACGCGCACCCACTGATGCCCCAACCACTGAAAATCAGGTGAGCGTTGAAGGTCACGAATCGGCAACGACCGACAACACCAGCGCGCCAGAAAACAACGGCGAACGCCGTGAGCGCCGCTCACGCGACCGCTACGGCCGTGACCGCCGCGAACGTGCAGGTGAGCCCCGCGACGAAGTGACAGCCACCGAAGGTGCTGCCACTGAAGCGGCCTTTGCCGAGACCAACGCCACAGCCGACAACGACCGCCCACAACGCTCTTACTTCGAGCGTGCTGCCCAAGCAGCCTCGGCGGACAACGCCTCGGTGACGCCGTCTGAAGCCTCTGCAGAAACAGCTCCGGCCGTTTCAGCACCAGCACCAGCACCAGCGCCTGTGGCATCTGCACCTGCAGCACCCGCCCCCGTGGCGGCCGCACCAGCAGCGCCAGCCCCGGTTGCAGCACCCGCTGCGGCAGTGGCACCTGCAGCAGCTCCTGCAGCCGCGCCATCGGCTGCGTCGGGCATGCCACGCGTGAGCGGTTTCGACCTGCCCATCGAGTCGCTGAACCAGATCGCCAGCGGCTCTGGCTTGCAGTGGGTCAACTCTGATGCGAGCAAGATCGCTGCCGTGCAAGCGGCCATCGCGGCAGAGCCCAAGCCGGTGCATGTCCCACGCGAGCGTCCGCCCGCCGTGGTCATCTCCGAAGGCCCGCTGGTTTTGGTGGAAACACGCAAAGACCTGAAAGACATGAACCTGCCTTTCTGAACCAGGCCATGCCCCCAGCGCTGACCTCGGTCAGCGCCCCATGAAAAAACCGGACCTTGAGTCCGGTTTTTTCATGCCTGCCAGTGAAGACATTACCGTGCTTTGGCTGCCTGCTTCCAAGCTTGCAAGGCGGCTGCAACGTCTTGTCGCTGCTCCGCCAGCTCAGCCAGCGCACACCAAACCTGGCGACGCATGGCCTGGTCTTGCAGGTTCTTGGCCGCTTGCGAAAGCAGGGTTTGGGCCTTGCCCCACAGCTGATGGTGCTGGCAAGCCATGCCCGCCAGGTATTGCAAATGCGGCTCGGACGGCCAGGCCTGCTGGGCTGCCTCGATGCGGGCCAGCCAAGGGCGGGCATCGAGCGCGTTCACATCCACCAGCGTGACGTGCACACCACGCACCAAGCGCTGCATGGCCACAGCATCCCACGTGTTCTGAGCGGCTTTCATGCTGTCCCAGACGGGCAAAAGCCATTGGCGCGCCTGCACGGCACTGCCGCCCAACTGCACCAGCCGCATGGCCGCTTCGGTGGCGACCTCGGTCATGGCGCGCTGCGTCGTCGGCAGCGACAGCCAGAGTTTTTCCAGGGCTTTTTCGTCGTGCGTGTTGCCAAGCAATTCGAGCACCAAACCGCGCACCAAGCTCTGCGATGCCGCTGGACTGAAAGCGCGGTGTTTGGTCAGCAGCAAAGCGGTGTCCAGGGCTTGCGCAGGCTGACCTGCCAGGCGGGCCGCCTTCAGTTGCAAGCGCATGGCCACCGTGCGGCGAATCACCGAGGCGGGCAACTGGCGCAATTGGTCCAGACTGGCGCGGGCATCGCGGTCGTCGATCAACCAGCGCGCCGCGCGCAAAGGAATGCCTTCGAGCAAGGTCTGGCGGTCCGCGCCTGTGGCTTGCCCAGCCTCGTGCAGGGCTTGGGTCAGGTGGGTCTCACGCAGTGCCTTGTCTTGCAACGCGTGGGCCGACTCGGCGGCCATCACATGGGCCAATGCACGCAAAGCCACTGAGTGGCCCAGCTTTTGATCGGCAGCACTCAAAGACGCTTCACGGTCCAGCACCGCCTCAGCCGACTTGCGCGCCCGCAAAAAACGCCCGGCCATGAAGTGGCCCATGGCGTCGAGCAAAGCGGCATGCGCTGCCCGCTCTTTTTGCTGCAAGCGCCAGCGCCGCGCCTCACGCGGCAAAGACAGCAGCGCCGACAGCGCCCGCTGCACCAGCAGCAGCACAAACACCCAACCACCCAAACACAGCAAAACCAGGTTGAGTGAGACGTCGACCCGGTACGGCGAGAGGAACACCGCCACGGTGCCGTGGTTGTTACCCGCCAGCCAAGCACCGGCCACCGCCAATGCAAACAGGCCCATCAGCCAAAGTGCTGCGCGCATGGGTCTTACCTTCCTGCCGCTGCCGTGGCCAAAGCCGCCAGCGACGCGTCCAGCCGCGGCACTTCACCGGCTTTGGTTTGTTGCTGGGCCTGCTCCAACAAGGCCAGCATTTGCTGGGTCTTGCGCGACTGCCCATCGGCATACCGTCGCACGGCCGCAGTCACATGGACCATGTCGCTGCGGGCTGCATCGTACTGGCGCGCCAACAGGCCCAGACGGGCATTGAGCAGCTTAAGCTTGATGTTTTCGCGCACAAAGAAAATTTGCTCTGGTGACAGCAGCATCGCCTCGGGCGCATCGATGCGGCTGATGCGCACCAAGCCCATCAGCTGCTCGCCAATTTGTTTGAAGCCGGGCACCCACCATGGGGCGGGCGTCACTGTTTCAGAGGCCGCACTGCGCGGCGCAGTGGCCACCACAGGGGCCTGATTGGCAAACACCAGGCCATCGGCCAGTGCCACGCCTTCGTCCAAGCGAATCAGCAGACCTGGCAAATCGAAAGCCTGCTGCGTGCGCAAGCGCTCCAGGTCTTTTTCGATGGCGCGCTGCACCGGGGCCAGCCGGGGCTGGGCCGCACGCTGCACGCGTTGTTGTGCGCTTTTGAGCGCGCCCAGCAAAGGCTCCAAGCTGCCCGTCAGCTGCGCTTGCTGCTGCGCCATGCGCAAAGCGGCTTCGATGTCTACTACCAAGTTCTCGTCGCGTGAACGCGACAGACTCTGAATCAGCTCTTCGAGCTGGCTGCGCTGCAGCGCCACTTCACCCAATCGGCTCTCGACCAAGCCCAGGCGAGCGGCGCTGTCTTTCACCGTGTCTTGTGCTTGCTTGGCCCAAGCCTTGGCTTCGAGAGACTGCTGACCGGCCTCAGCGCTTTGTTTGGCCAACTGCTCCTGAAGTCGGGACATTTTTTGCCAAACCTGCGCGGCCGCCAACAAGGCCACGGCAGACACGCCCAAGGCCAGCAGGATCATCCATCGGCCGGACGACGACTGAGGCGCTGCAGCGGTGGAGGCAGGCACAGAAGCCTTGACGGGATCAGGATGAGGGTTCATGTGAGTGATTTTATAGACAGGGCCTGGGCGGTCAGCGTGGCGGGCACCACGTTCACACGCCCCCAACCCCATTGCAGCAAACGCTCGGCAATGCGGGGGTGGGTCGCCAGGGCCCAGGCCTGCGACCAATCCACGTCGGGCAAAGCCTGGCGCAGGTGGACCGCCGCTTCGGAACTGCTGAACAGCCAGCAGTGCCCCTCTGCCAAGGCCTGTCTGGCCCAAGCCAGTTGAGATGCATCCAGCCGAGGCGCCAATCGGGCATAGGCCGCGCATTGGTTCACTTGCAAGCCCACATCGGCCATTTGCTGGGCCAACCAGTCGCGCCCGGCCATCCGCCCTTGGGCGTCGGCACCCCGCACAATCAGCGCGGCATGCGCTGGCCTGTCCTGCTGCCAGCGCTGAACATCGGCCTGCACCAAAGCCCACAGGGCTTCAGAGTCAAATTGGGGCGCATCTGCGCTCGGGCAGCGGATCAAAGCCGCAGGCCAGCCAGCGGCCCGCAAAGCCGCCTCGGTGCCGGGGCCTGTGCCCCAAGCCTGCGCCGCAGGGATGGGCGCGTCAGCGGGCCTGGCCGCCATGAAATACCGAACAGCATTGGCACTGACAAACATCACCGCCGAATACTTGAAAAACGCTTGCCAGGCCAGGGTGATTTCCGCCGAATCAGGCAGCGGCGCGATGTCGATCAGGGGAAAAGCTTGCGCATCCACCCCTTGCGATTGCAGGGCCTGCACCCAAGCCTGCGCTTCGCGCTCAGGGCGTGTGACCAGCACACGCGGCAGGGGTGTTGCCGAGGCGCTCATGCAGCGCGGCTCAGTGCGCTCCGCCCTCGCGCAGGGTCTGGGCCACTTGCAGGCCCAGGCTTTCAGCCGAAGCCAGGTCCAACACAGCGGTTTGCGCCTGTGCCTGCACCAAAGTGGCCGCACCTTGCGGGTTGCCCCAGGCGGCGCGCAACTGCAGGACGCCGCTTTCAAGCACCGCGTGGGCTGCCAACGGCATGGAGCAGCTGCCCCCCATGGCGCGGCTGACCGCACGCTCAGCGGCCACTCGCAACCAGGTGTTCATGTCGGCCAACGGTGCCAGCAAGGCCTTGAGGTCTTCGCGGCCAGCGCGGATTTCGATGCCCAGTGCGCCCTGCCCTGCAGCGGGCAGCATCTGCTCGGTTTCAAAAATGTGGCGAATGCGTGAAGTCAACTCCAAGCGCTTGAGGCCCGCTGCTGCCAGCACGATGCCCGCATACAGGCCTTCGTCCAACTTGCGCAGCCGGGTGTCAAGGTTGCCGCGCAACGGCTCGATCTTCAGGTCAGGGCGCAGGGCGCGCAGCAGCACCGTGCGGCGCAGGCTCGATGTCCCCACCACCGCACCTTGGGGCAAATCTTCGAGTCGCGCGTATTGCGAGGACACCCAGGCGTCGCGCGGGTCTTCGCGCTCCATCACGCAGGCCAGCTCAAAGCCTTCGGGCAAGTCCATCGGCACATCCTTGAGCGAATGCACGGCGATGTCAGCGCGGCCCTCATCGAGTGCCACTTCCAGTTCCTTGACGAACAGGCCCTTGCCGCCCACCTTGGACAGGCTGCGGTCGAGGATTTGGTCGCCTTGGGTGGTCATGCCCAGCAGCGTGACCTGCGCACCCAAAGACTGCAACAAAGCTTTGACATGCTCGGCCTGCCACAAAGCCAGGCGGCTTTCACGGGTGGCGATGACAACGGAAATGGCAGGAGCAGCAGACACAGCGAGGCTTTCAAAAATAGAAGGACCCTCAAAATGAAACCCGTTGGTAATTTTGAGGGCTTGAGCGATGCTAGCATGAGCTTTGCACCCCCCAACCGGGCTGCAGACTGCACGGCGTCACAAGCGCTGCCCACCACCCCCTTCACCGCACCTCCGATGAAACAGGCCTCTCCCGTCGCATCCAAAGCCCCCGCCAAATCAGCCCCCCGCACCAGCAACCGGGACAATGAAAAACCCCTGGTCGAGGACATCCGGCTGCTGGGCCGCATCCTGGGCGATGTGATCCGCACCCAGGAAGGCCCGGAGGCTTTTGAGCTGGTCGAGCAAATCCGCAAGCTGTCGGTGGCTTTTCGGCGTGACGCTGACCACGAAGCCGACAAGGCGCTCAAAAAACTCCTCAAAGGCCTGCCCGGGGACCGCGCTGTGAGCGTGATCCGTGCGTTCACGTATTTCTCGCATCTGGCCAACTTGGCCGAAGACCGCCACCACATCCGCCGCCGCGCCATCCACGAGCGGGCGGGCCACACGCAAGAAGGCAGCATCGACGTTGCGCTGCAACGCCTGCGCTGGGCGGGCATCACGCCCAAAACCATTTCACAAACATTGGCTGGCAGTTACGTCTCGCCCGTGCTCACTGCCCACCCAACCGAAGTCCAGCGCAAAAGCATCCTGGACGCAGAGCGCGACATCGCCCACCTGCTGACCGAGCGCGACGCGATCAAAGCAAGGGCCGCTGCGGTCAACGCCGCCAAGGACGCGCTCAGCCCCAAAGAGCTGGCCGCCAACGAGCAGCAAATCCGTGCCCGCGTGATGCAGTTGTGGCAAACCCGATTGCTGCGCTTCACCAAACTCACTGTGGCCGATGAAATAGAGAACGCGCTGAGTTACTACGAGTCGACTTTCCTGCGCGAGATCCCCAAGCTGTATGCCGAGCTGGAAGCCTCACTTGACGGCCAACCCGTGGCCAGCTTTTTGCGCATGGGCCAGTGGATTGGCGGCGACCGCGACGGCAACCCCAATGTGACCGCCCAAACGCTGGAACACGCCCTGACCCGCCAAAGCGACGTGGCCCTGCGCCACTACCTGACCGAGGTGCATTACCTGGGCAGCGAGCTCTCGTTGTCGGCCATGCTGGTGCCTTTTGGGCCCGAAATGCAGGCCCTGGCCGCGCAGTCGCCCGACACCAACGAACATCGCCAGGACGAGCCCTACCGCCGGGCGCTGACGGGCATCTATGCCCGCTTGGCCGCCACACTCAAAAACCTGACAGGTGGTGACGCTGCACGCCACGCCGTGGCCCCGCAAAACCCCTACGCCAGCGCCGAAGACTTTCTGGCCGATCTGCGCGTGATCGAAGCGTCTCTGTGCAGCCACCACGCCGAAGCCGTGGCCGCCCAGCGCCTGCATCCGCTGATCCGCGCTGTCGAGGTGTTTGGCTTTCACTTGGCCACAGTGGACCTGCGCCAAAGCTCGGACAAACACGAAGAAGTGGTGGCCGAACTGCTGACCACCGCCCGCGTCGAAAAGCACTACAGCCAGCTCGACGAGCACGCCAAGCAAGCCCTGCTGCTGGGCCTGCTCAACGACGCTCGCCCGCTGCGTGTGCCCGGTGCGGCTTACAGCGAACATGCGGTGTCGGAACTGGCGATCTTCGAGACCGCCAAGCGCATGCTCGGCACCTTTGGCCAGCAGGCGATCCGCCATTACATCATCAGCCACACCGAAACCGTGAGCGACCTGCTGGAAGTGCTGCTGCTGCAAAAAGAAGTGGGCCTGATGCGCGGCACGCTGGATGGTGAAGCGATCAACGACCTGATCGTGGTGCCCTTGTTCGAGACCATCGAAGACCTGCGCAATGCCGCGCCCATCATGCGCGACTTCTACGCCCTGCCCGGTGTGGCTGCGCTGATCCAGCGCTCGGGTGCCGAGCAGGACATCATGCTGGGCTACTCCGACAGTAACAAGGACGGTGGCATTTTCACCAGCAACTGGGAGCTTTACCGCGCCGAGATAGCGCTGGTCGAGCTGTTTGACAAACTCGAACGCAGCCACGACATCAAAATCCGCATGTTCCACGGGCGCGGCGGCACCGTGGGCCGTGGCGGCGGCCCCAGCTACCAGGCCATCCTGGCTCAACCGCCCGGCACCGTGCGCGGCCAGATCCGCCTGACCGAGCAGGGCGAAGTCATTGGTGCCAAGTTCGCCAACCCCGAAATCGGCCGCCGCAACCTCGAAACCCTGGTGGCCGCCACGCTCGAAGCCACGCTGCTGCAACCCACCAAACCCGCCACGCGTGCGTTTCTGGACGCGGCCGCCGAGCTGTCCGAAGCCAGCATGGACGCCTACCGTGGGCTGGTCTACGGCACACCGGGCTTCACCGATTACTTTTTCGGGGCCACACCGCTGCGCGAGCTGACCCAGCTGAACATTGGCTCGCGCCCCGCCTCGCGCAAAGCGCTTGAAAAAATCGAAGACCTGCGGGCCATCCCCTGGGGCTTCAGCTGGGGCCAGTGCCGCCTGACGCTGCCCGGCTGGTTTGGCTTTGGCTCGGCCGTGACCGCCTTCCTCGACAAGCCCGATGCGGCCGAGCGCAAAGCGGCCTTGGCCTTGCTGCAAAAGATGTACCGCCAGTGGCCATTCTTCCGTACCCTGCTGTCCAACATGGACATGGTGCTGGCCAAGAGCGATCTGGCCCTGGCCTCGCGCTATGCCGAACTGGTCAGCGACAGCCGCCTGCGCAAGAAGATTTTTACCGCCATCGAAGCCGAATGGCACAGCACCGCCGATGCCCTGGCCCAGATCACGGGCGAGAAAAACCGGCTGGAGGGCAACCCGGCCTTGGCCCGCTCCATCCGCCACCGCTTTCCGTACATCGACCCCCTGCACCACCTGCAAGTGGAACTGATCCGCCGCTACCGTGCGGGCTTGGCCGATGAACGCGTGCAGCGCGGGATTCACATCTCGATCAACGGGATCGCGGCGGGCTTGCGCAACACGGGTTGAGGCCAAGGGCACATTGGGCCCTTTGGCCCTAACATGACGGCATGAATCGCCCCTTGCTCACCTTCATCCGTCAAGTCAAAGCCCGCATCCGATTGGTCAGCGCGGCGCTGTCTGGCGTGGCCCTGCACCTGACCCTGCCGACCGACTGGCCATCTTCGCCGACCACACGCATCTTGCTGTGCTGGAACGCGGCCGTGGCGCTCTACCTGCTGATGGCCTTGTGGGTGATGCGTCAGTCCGATGTGGAGCACATGCGCCAACGGGCTTACCGCCAAGACGAAGGCCAAAAAACCATTTTGATGCTGACCATTGGGGCTGTGCTGGCCAGCCTGGTGGCCATCGTGGCCGAGCTGTCCACCATCAAGTCGCTCAGCGGCAGCGACAAGTTGTTGCACATTGGCCTCACGGGCGCGACGGTGGCCAGTTCCTGGGTGTTCATGCACCTGATGTTTGCCATGCACTACGCCCACGACTACTACCTGAGCGGGCGGCACGGGCGCGAACCCGGTCTGGCCTTCCCACAGGAACCCATGCCGGACTACTGGGACTTTCTGTACTTTTCGGCCGTGATCGGTACCTCGGGCCAGACGGCCGATGTGTCCTTCACCTCCAAGGCCATGCGCCGTACGGGGCTGGTGCACTGCGTGCTGGCCTACTTCTACAACACCACTGTGCTGGCCCTCACGATCAACATTGCGGCCAGCCTGATGTGACCCTGCCCAAGGAGCGGCCCGGGCCCGATAAAATCGGGGCTTATGACAAACCAACTCGACAAAAAATCCCAAGCCTGGTCCGCGCTCTTTTCTGAACCCATGAGCGAGTTGGTCAAGCGCTACACCGCCAGCGTGTTCTTTGACAAGCGCCTGTGGCAAGCCGACATCCAGGGCTCACTGGCCCACGCCGAGATGCTGGCCACGCAAAAGATCATTGGCGCGAGCGACCTGGCCGACATCCAGCGCGGCATGGCGCAAATCACGCAAGAGATCGAATCCGGCGCTTTCGAGTGGAAGCTCGACCTAGAAGACGTGCACCTGAACATCGAAGCGCGCCTGACCCAGCTGGTGGGCGACGCGGGCAAACGCCTGCACACCGGCCGCAGCCGCAACGACCAGGTCGCCACCGATGTGCGCCTGTGGTTGCGCAGCGAGATGGACCTGATCATCGACCTGTTGGTCGACCTGCAAAAGTCGCTGGTCGATGTGGCCGAGCAAAACGTCGAGGTCATCCTGCCGGGCTTCACCCACCTGCAAGTGGCCCAGCCGGTGAGCTTTGCGCACCACCTGCTGGCCTATGTGGAAATGTTCAGCCGGGATGCCGAGCGCATGAGCGATGTGCGCCGCCGCACCAACCGCCTGCCTCTGGGCAGTGCCGCCTTGGCCGGCACCACCTACCCGCTGGACCGCGAACGCGTGGCCCGCACCCTGGGCATGGTCGATGAAGCCGGCAACCCACAGGTTTGCCAAAACAGCCTGGACGGTGTGAGCGACCGCGACTTTGCGATTGAGTTCACCGCTGCGGCCAGCCTGTGCATGGTGCACATCAGCCGCTTCTCTGAAGAATTGATTTTGTGGATGAGCCAGAACTTTGGCTTTGTGCGCATTGCCGACCGCTTCACCACCGGCTCGTCGATCATGCCGCAGAAGAAAAACCCCGACGTGCCCGAGCTGGCACGCGGCAAGACCGGCCGCGTGGTCGGCCACCTGATGGGCCTGATCACCCTGATGAAGGGCCAGCCCCTGGCCTACAACAAGGACAACCAGGAAGACAAGGAACCGTTGTTCGACACGGTGGACACCTTGAAGGACACGCTGCGCATCTTCGCGGAGATGGCCGCCGGCATCACCGTCAAGCCCGAAGCCATGGAGCGCGCGGCCAAAAAGGGCTACGCCACCGCCACCGACCTGGCCGACTACC